>DASQSC010000627.1:0-6677 GCA_035642555.1 Streptosporangiaceae bacterium
TTCCCGCAGCACGGTGAGCGGCAGGCCGTTCGGGTCCCCGGCCGGGTACCGTTCCAGCTGCCAGCCCTCCGGGGACAGCGACTGGGTGAAGTACCCGTGCCGGTACAGCAGGCCGACCCCGATCAGCGGCACGCCCAGGTCACTGGCAGCCTTCAGGTGATCTCCGGCCAGGATGCCGAGCCCGCCCGAGTACTGCGGGAGGGCGGCGTCGATCCCGTACTCCGGCGAGAAGTACGCGATCGCCGCCGGCGCCTCGCCGACCGCCGCGGCAGGCTCGCCCGCCTGGTACCAGCGCGGGCCGGAGAGGTACTCGTGCAGGGCCGCCGACGCGCTGCCGAGCCTGCCGAGGAAATCCTGGTCCGCCGCCAGCCGGGCCAGGTGCTCGGGCGGCACCTCACCAAGCAGCGCGCTGGGGTCGCGGGCGAGCTCCTCCCGGCTCCGCGGGTCCATCGTGGCGAACAGCTCCCGCGTGCCCGCATGCCATGACCAGCGAAGATTCAGCATCAGCTCGCCGAGCGGGGCCAGCGGCTCCGGCAGCGTGGCCCGGATCGTGAAACGGCGGATCGCTCTCACGCAGAGCGACACTAGCCTCCCGCCGGCACCACCGCGAACAGCCCACCGGGTGGAGTCCCGATTGCCTCCCTCGCCACCCTTTGCCTCGGTCGTGCCGGAGGCGCGCGAGAAAGCACCGCGGGTGGCCCCGGCCGCCGGGACGCCGCTGACGCCGGGTCGCGCCGGAGGCGCGGATGAAGCGCCGTGCCGGAGGCGCGCGGATAAAGCACGTGGCCCGGCCTGCCGCGCTGGCACGCTCAGGCCCTGCCTATTGAGGCTTGCAGACGGCCGGGGATATCCGGGCGGGCCCGGCGGGCCTCCGGCCGGGCCGGCGGTTACCGTTGGCTAGTGATCGGACGCATTCCCATCCTGGATGTGCAGCCCGTCGTTGACTGCGGCCGCCGCCCGGCCAAGGCCGTCAGCGGCGAGACCTTCGAGGTCAGCGCCACCGTGTTCCGCGAGGGACACGAGCGGATGGGCGCCGGCGTGATCCTCACCGACCCCGCTGGCCGGCGGCAGCCGCTGGTCACCATGCACGAGCTCGCTCCCGGCACCGACCGGTACGGCGCCGCTGTGACGGTCACCGCCGAGGGTCGGTGGTACTTCCTGGTGGAAGCCTGGGGCGACCCGATCGCCCACTGGCAGCACGACGCGGGCATCAAGGTGCCCCGCGCGCAGGACGTCGAGCTGATGCTGACCGAAGGCGCGATCTTGTTCGACCGGGCCGCCCGGGCCCTCCGCCCCGGCAACGGCGACACCGCCCCGCCGAACGAGGTGCGGGCCGCCCGCTCGGCGCTGGCGGCGGTGGCGGCCAGGCTGCGGGACCCGGCCATCCCGCCCTGGGACCGGCTGGCCGCCGCCTCCGCCCCGGAGGTGACCGCCGTGCTGGCGCGGTGGCCGCTGCGGGAGCTTGTCACCCGGTCCGCCCGCTACCCGGTGGTGGTGCAGCGCCAGCGGGCGCTCTACGGCGCGTGGTATGAGTTCTTCCCCCGGTCCGAGGGGGTGCAGATCGATCCCATGGGCCGCCGCGAGCCGGTGAGCGGGACGTTGCGGACGGCGGCCCGGCGGCTGCCGGACATCGCCGCCATGGGCTTCGACGTGGTCTACCTGCCGCCCATCCACCCGATCGGCACCACCCACCGCAAAGGCCGCAACAACACGCTCGAGGCCGGGCCGGGGGATCCTGGCTCGCCGTGGGCGATCGGGTCAGCCGATGGCGGCCACGACGCCATCCATCCCGATCTCGGCACGTTCGACGACTTCGACGCGTTCGTGGCCAGCGCCCGCGCCGACGGCCTGGAGGTGGCGCTGGACCTGGCGCTGCAGGCGTCCCCGGACCACCCGTGGGTGAAGGAGCACCCGGAGTGGTTCACCGTCCGGGCCGACGGCCAGATCGCCTACGCCGAGAACCCGCCCAAGAAGTACCAGGACATCTTCCCCCTCAACTTCGACCGCGACCCGGAGGGGATCTATGCCGAGGTGCTCAGGATCGTCCGGCTGTGGATGGGCCATGGGGTAAGGATCTTCCGGGTCGACAACCCGCACACCAAGCCGCTGCCGTTCTGGGAGCGGCTGCTGGCCGAGATCGCCCGCACCGACCCGGACGTGATCTTCCTGGCCGAGGCCTTCACCCGGCCCGCCATAATGCACGGCCTGGCGCGGATCGGTTTCCACCAGTCCTACACGTACTTCACCTGGCGCAACACCGCCGGCGAGATCACCGCGTACCTGCGCGAACTGGCCGGGCCCGCGGCCGCCTACATGCGGCCGAACTTCTTCGCCAACACGCCCGACATCCTGTCCGGTTACCTCCAGCACGCGGGGCCGCCCGCGTTCCGGATCCGGGCCGCGCTGGCCGCCCTGCTCGCCCCGTCCTGGGGCATCTACTCCGGGTATGAGCTGTGCGAGAACGTCCCGCTGCGCCCGGGCAGCGAGGAATACCTCGATTCGGAGAAGTACGCCTACCGGCCGCGGGACTGGGCGGCCGGGTACGGGCCGCACGGAGTGACCTCATTTATCACAAAGCTCAATATGATCAGAAAATCCCACCCAGCACTGCACTGGCTGCGTAATCTACGCTTTCATCACGTTGACCAGCCGGACCTCATCTGCTTCTCCAAGCGCAGCCAGGGCGGCGACGACACCGTCCTGGTCGTGCTGAACCTCGACTCCCGTAATCCTCGTGAGGCGACCGTCTGGCTTGACATGCCAGCGCTGGGTATGGACCCAGCAGAGCAGTTCGTTGTTAGTGACGACCTATCGGGCGAGTCCTACCAGTGGGGACAGGCGAACTACGTGCGGCTGGACCCAGCGGTGGCACCCGCCCATATCTTCACCGTCACGCGGCCCCCGCCCGCGTGACAGGAAGCAGCACAGCACGCCGCAGGAGACGCCAGTGCCTGACCAGTTCCCGGGCCAGCCCGCACTGCCCAGAGCCGCGCGCCCGCTAGGGTTCGCGGCCCAGCCGGCCGAGCCCATCCCCGACTCGTTCAGCTTCGAGAAGCCGCGTGACCCGGAGTGGTACAAGCGCGCGGTCTTCTACGAGGTGCTCGTCCGCGGATTCCACGACACGAACGGCGACGGCATCGGGGACCTGCGCGGCCTCACCGAGCGCCTCGACTACCTGCAGTGGCTCGGCATCGACTGCATCTGGCTGCTGCCCATCTACGCCTCCCCGCTGCGGGACGGCGGCTATGACATCGCGGACTTCATGACCGTGCTGGAGGAGTTCGGGGTAATCGGGGACTTCGTGGAGCTGGTGGACGGTGCCCACGCGCGCGGCATGCGGGTGATCGCCGACCTGGTGATGAACCACACCAGCGACCAGCATCCGTGGTTCCAGGCCTCCCGGACCGACCCGGACGGGCCCTACGGGGACTTCTACGTGTGGTCAGAGACCGACGAGAAGTACCCGGACGCGCGGATCATCTTCGTGGACACCGAGCAGTCCAACTGGACCTACGACCCGGTGCGCGGCCAGTACTACTGGCACCGGTTCTTTTCCCACCAGCCAGACCTCAACTATGAGAATCCGGACGTCCAGGAAGCAATGCTGGAAGTCCTGCGGTTCTGGCTAGACCTCGGTATCGACGGTTTCCGGCTGGATGCCGTTCCCTACCTGTATGAACGGGAAGGGACGAACTGCGAGAACCTCAAGGAGACCCACGAATACCTGAAGCGGATCAGGGCGGAGGTGGACCGGCTGTACCCCGACCGGGTGCTGCTGGCCGAGGCGAACCAGTGGCCCGCGGACGTGGTGCAGTATTTCGGCGACCCGGCCACCGGCGGCGATGAATGTCATATGGCGTTCCATTTCCCGCTGATGCCCCGGATTTTCATGGCGGTGCGGCGCGAGCAGCGGTACCCCGTTTCTGAGATCCTGGCGCAGACGCCGCCCATCCCCAAGCGCTGCACGTGGGGCATATTCCTGCGCAACCACGACGAGCTGACGCTGGAAATGGTCGCCGACGACGAGCGGGACTACATGTACACCGAGTACGCGAAAGACCCGCGCATGAAGGCGAACATCGGCATCCGGCGCCGGCTCGCGCCGCTGCTCGACAACGACCGTAACCAGCTCGAGCTGTTCACCGCGCTGCTGCTGTCGCTGCCCGGGTCACCGGTGCTCTACTACGGCGACGAGATCGGGATGGGCGACAACATCTGGCTCGGCGACCGGGACGGGGTCCGCACCCCCATGCAGTGGACCCCGGACCGCAACGCGGGCTTCTCCGCCGCCGACCCGCAGCAGCTCTACACCCAGGTGAACATGGACCCCATGTACGGGTACCAGGCCCTCAACGTGGAAGCCCAGCTGCGTAACTCCGACTCGCTGCTGCACTGGACCCGGCGCATGATCGAGATCCGGCAGCGGCACCCGGTGTTCGGCCTCGGCGGGTACGCGGAGCTGTCATCGTCCAACCCCAGCGTGCTGGCGTTCGTCCGGGAGCACGACGAGCCCCCGCCGGACGGGGCCGCCGCCGGGGACCGCATCCTGTGCGTGAACAACCTGTCCCGGTTTCCGCAGCCGGTGGAACTGGACCTGCGCCGGTTCATGGGGGTCACCCCGATCGAGTGCATGGGCGGGGTGACGTTCCCGCCCATCGGCGAGCTGAGCTACCTGCTCACGCTGCCCGGCCACGGGTTCTACTGGTTTCAGCTCCCGCCGCCCCGGGAGGACCTGGGAGGCCACTGACCGATGACCGTGCCGCTGTGCCCGCTGGCGCGCCTCCGGCGCGACGAAGCACCACGCCGCGGAACGCTGCCGGTTCCCGGTGATCACGGCGAAATGGGGTAATACCGCACTGATGACATTCGAGGAAACCCTGGCCGCCTGGCTGCCCGCCCAGCGGTGGTTCGCCGGCAAGGGGGTCGGCATCGGTGACCTCACGGTCACGGCCGACACGACCATCGCCCACGGCGACCCCGCCCTCCGGCACCTGATCATGTCGGTCTCGCAGGGCGCGAGCAGCACGGCCTACCAGGTGCTGGTGGGGCTGCGTTCCGACCTCCCCGAGCGGCTGGAGCACGCCGTCATCGGGCCTGCCGGCGGGGGGCTGACCGCCTACGACGCGCTGCACGACCACGACCTCACCCGGCTGCTGCTGGCCGGGATCGCGGCCGGCGCCTCGGCCGGGCCGCTCCGGTTCGCCCATCAGAGCGGCGCGCAGATTGAGACGGACCTCGACAGCCTCGCGCTCACCGGCGAGCAGAGCAACACCAGCCTAGTGTTCGGCGAGGCCAGCATCCTCAAGGTGTTCCGCAAGCTCACGCCGGGCCCCAACCCCGACCTGGAGGTGACCAGGGCGCTGGCCCGGCTCGGCTCGCGGCACATCGCCGAGCCGCTCGGGTGGATCGAGATGCCGGTGGCCGGCACCCCCACCGTGCTTGCCATCCTCTCGGCCTACCTGCGGACCGCGACCGACGGCTGGTCGATGGCCGCGACCAGCGTGCGCGACTATTTCGCGGGCGAGGTGGCCAGCGCCGCCAGCGCCGGCGGCGACTTCGCCGGCGAGGCCCATCGGCTCGGCGGCGCCACCGCCGAAGTGCACCGCACCCTGGCCGAGGCGTTCGGGACTGAGGAACTGCCGGCCTCAGCAGCCGCGGACCTGGCCGGCCAGATGCGGGCCCGGCTGGACGAGGCCGTCGCCGCCGTGCCCGAGCTGGCCCCCCGGGCCGGCCTGCTGGCCGCGGCATTCTCCGACCTGGCCAAGCTGGACGCCCCGCTGACCGTGCAGCGGGTGCACGGCGACTACCACCTCGGCCAGGTAATGCGCACCGACCACGGCTGGGTGATCATCGATTTCGAGGGCGAGCCCGCCCGGCCGCTGGCCGAGCGGCTGGGGCGGCACCCCGCGCTCAAGGACGTGGCCGGCATGCTGCGCTCGTTCGAGTACGCAGCCCGCCAGCAGCTGCTCAGCGCCGACCCGGTGCCGCGGCTGCGGGATGCCGCCCGCAACTGGGCGCACCGCAACCAGGCCGCCTTCTGCGCCGGGTATGCCGAGGCCGGCGGGCCCGACCCGGCCGGCCACGCCACCCTGCTGCGCGCGCTGACCCTGGACAAGGCCGTGTACGAAGTGATGTACGAGGCCAGGAACCGGCCATCCTGGCTGTCGATCCCCCTGGAGTCACTTGACGATGCCTGATCAGCCAGGCCGCCCCGGCGGCTCCCCCGCGGGGGGCGCCGGGCCATCGGGGCCCGGGGGCATCCCCCTGGACAGCACCGTGGCCCCCCGGGCTAACACTGCCCCCGTGCCAACCGCCCTGAACCCGGACGAGATCGACCAGATCGCCGGCGGGGCCCACCACGACCCGCACTCCGTGCTCGGCGCCCATGAGACGCCGGGCGGGCTGGCGGTGCGCGCCCTGCGGCCGCTCGCCCGGACCGTGGCGGTGGTGCTCCCCGATGACCGCCGGTTCCCGGCTCAGCACGTCCACGGCGGGGTGTTCGAGGCCGTGCTGCCGGCCGGAACCCCGCCTGACTACCGGCTGGCCGTCACCTACCCGGCGGACGGCAACGGATCGCCGGAGGTCACCGCCGACGACCCCTACCGGCACCTGCCCACGCTGGGCGAAGTCGATCTGCACCTGATCGGCGAGGGCCGGCACGAGGAGCTCTGGCGGGT
>DASQSC010000628.1:0-5333 GCA_035642555.1 Streptosporangiaceae bacterium
GATGCCGTACGGCGCCAGGTCCATGGCGGCGGCCCGGACGAAGTTGGCCAGCCCGCCCTTGTGGAACGCGTAGGCGATGACCCCGCCCGCGCCCTGCCAGGCGTTCGAGGACAGGATCGACACGATGCTGCCCTTGATCCCGCGCTCGATCATGGCGATGGCGGCGTGCTTGCTGTTGAGGAAGTTGCCCGCCGCCGCCACCGTCACGGCCCGGTTGAAGTAGCCGAGTTCCTCCTCCAGCAGCCCCTTGCCGCCGAGCAGGGCGGCGTTGTTGATGAGGATGTCGATCCGGCCCCAGGCACCGAGCACCTCACCGAGGTAACGCTTGACGTCGTCCTCGTTGCTGACGTCGCCGGTGACGGCCATGGCCTCGCCGCCGTTGCGCTCGATCCGGCGCACGCAGGCCTTGGCGGCGTCGGGACTGATGTCGTTGCAGGCCACCCTCGCGCCGTAGCTGGCCAGCGCGAGCGCGATGCCGCTGCCGATGTTCGGGCCGGCGCCGGTGACCAGCGCCACCTTTCCTGCCAGGGAGATCTCCATCCGTGCCTTCCTCGGCGCTGCCGCGAGGCGCTGACCGGCCTGCGGCGGCAACGCGCTGATAAATGACGAATCACATCACGCTCGTCGCCACAAATGACATGACGCTGGACCGTGACTGTCAAGAGCAGGGCGCGGATCCGGACGGTGTTGCTGACCGTGGGGGTGGGGCACCGCTGCGCTGAGGAGACCGGGCGGCAGCCGTGATGCGGGCTCTTGGCACCCCCCGGGCCAAATGGTATACATGCGAATGTCCCCACAGTCGTCGCGCAATATGTCATAGGTCGCGGGCTGCTCCCAGGCGTGACCGGCACGCGCGGGCGGCATTCGCGCCCGGCCGCGCCCTGGATCCCGCGCAGGATTTCCCGGCGCAGGTGTCCCGGGCTCACGAGGAAGGTCAGGCGCACGAGCATGATGAAGACTCAGGCGGCGGTCCTCCGCAAGGCTGGCGATCCCTGGGAGATCACCGAGCTGGACCTGGACGAGCCCAAGCCGAACGAGGTGCTGGTCCGGATGAAGGCGGCCGGCTTGTGCCACTCCGACGAGCACATCCGCGCCCGCGGCACCGCCCGCCTGCCGCTGGTCGGCGGGCACGAGGGCGCCGGCATCGTGGAGGCGGCCGGCCCCGGCGTGACCCGGGTCAAGGTGGGTGACCACGTCTCCTGCTCCTACATCCCGGTCTGCGGGACCTGCCGGTACTGCTCCACCGGCCGCCAGAACCTGTGCGACGCCGGGAAATGGGCCGGGGTCGGCTGCCTGCAGGACGAGACCTTCCGGTTCCACCAGAACGGCGAGGATCTGGGCGGCATGTGCGTGGTCGGGTCGTTCTCGCAGTGGGCGGTGCTGTCGGAGTGGTCGTGCATCAAGGTCGACGACGACATCCCGTTCGAGCACGCGGCGATGGTGAGCTGCGGCGTGACCACGGGCTGGGCCTCGGCGGTCTACGCCGCGGGGGTGCGGGCTGGCGACACGGTGGTCGTGTTCGGCACCGGCGGCGTCGGCATCAACTCGGTGCAGGGGGCCCGGTACGCCGGGGCCAAGAACGTCATCGCCGTTGACCCGCTCCCGAACAAGCTGGAAGCGGCCGAGTCGCTGGGCGCCACCCACGGCTTCACCGACCCGGCTGAGGCCAGGGAAGCGCTGATCGACATGACCCGGGGCCAGCTCGCCGATCACGTGATCTGCACGGTGGGCGAGATGAACAACGACGTCATCAAGAACGCGGTCGGCATGTGCGGCAAGGGCGGGTCGGTGGTCATCACCGGCGTGGGGTACTTCGACATGGTGCTGCCGGGCGGGATCCTCATCGGCTACCACCGCCGCATGCAGGGGTCGCTGTTCGGCGGCGCGAACCCGCTCTACGACATCCCGAGACTGCTGGGCCTGTGGCGGACCGGTGATCTCAAGCTGGACGAGCTGATCAGCAAGCGGTATTCGCTGGCTGAGCTGAACGAGGGCTACGAGGACCTGATGGCGGGCAAGAACATCCGCGGCGTCCTCATCCACCAGCATTAGACACGACCAGCAGGGAGAGCTGAGATGCCGAACGCGATCCTGGACCCGACCGGGGCCGCCGCCTCCCGCGGGGTGACCTGGGGGCGGGCAGCGCGGCGGGCCAGCCTGCAGGGTGCCCGGGTCGGGCTGCTGATCAACACCAAGCGCAATGCCGACCTGTTCCTGGCAGAGGTCGGCAGGCTGCTGACCGAGCGCTACGGCGCCGCCAGCGTCATGTCCCGCACCAAGCTGGCCTTTGCCCAGCCGGTGACCGAGGACATGCTCAAGGAGCTGACCAGCGAATGCGATGTGGTGGTCACCGGGGTCGGCGACTGCGGCTCGTGCAGCGCCTCCGCGGTCACCGACGGCATCATGCTGGAGAGCAAGGGCATCCCCGCCGCGGTCATCTGCAGCGACGCATTCGGTGCCAGCGCCGATGCGATGGCCAGCCTGCGCGGCGCGCCCGGCTACCAGTACCTCACCACCCCGCACCCGGTGGCCGTGCTCGCGCCCGAGGAGGTACGTGAGCGCGCCAGCCAGCTGCTCCCCGGCATCGCGTCGCTGCTGGCGGAGGGCGCCGGCACGGAGGCGGCTGCCTGATGGCGGAGGCCGGCGGCCTGGATCCGGATGCCGCCCAGGCGGCCATCGAGCACTGCTACCAGCAGGACTGGTCGGACGGGCTGCCGCTGGTGCCGGCCAGCCGGCCGCTGGTCGACAAGTTCCTGGCGCAGACCAGCCACGATCCGGACGAGGTCATCGGCACGCTGCCGCAGGTGGGCCGGGACTGCACGGTCTACCTGGCCGCGGTCAACGCGGCGATGGCGGGCTGCCGGCCCGAGTACTTCCCGGTGGTGCTGGCCGCCTTCAAGGCGATCATGGCCGAACGGGCTGCCCGCGGCGGCGGCTGGCAGAGCACCAGCGGTCCCGCCCCGCTCATCGTGGCCAACGGCCCCGTCCGCGCCGAGCTCGGCTTCAACTCCACGGGCGGGATTTTCGGGCCGGGCTTCCGCCCGAACGCGACCGTGCCCCGCGCTCTCGGCCTGATCGTCCGCAACGCCTTCGGCATCCGGCCGCAGGTGCTCGAGCAGGCGACCCAGGGGATCCCCGGGCGGTGGGCGATCTGCTTCGGCGAGAACGAGGAGGAGAGCCCCTGGGAGCCGTTCTCGGCGGACGGCGGGGTGCCGTCCGGGACCAGCGCCGTGTCCGCGACCCTGCTGCGCACCTGTGAGTTCGTGGACAACCGCCACTCCCACCAGGCCGAGGACGTGCTCTGGGACCTGGCCGACACCATCTCGCGCACCGGCGCGCAGATCTTCCGGGAGTCGGCCGCCGCGGTGGTCCTGTGCCCCGAGCACGCGCAGATGTTCGCCAGCGCCGGGTACGCGAAGGCGGACGTGCAGGACTGGCTCAGGCAGCGGTGCGGGCGCACGCCCGCCGACCTGGAGCGAGCGGGCAAGGGCGACCTGAGCAAGATCGGGAACGACGCGCCCGGCCCGGCCGGTGCCGGTGAGATCTCCCGCATCCTGGCGTCCCGCAGGTCCGTGCCGGTGATCGTCGCGGGCGCCAGGAACGCGGCGATCTCGATGGTGGCGCGGATCTTCGGGGAGTGGTCCGGGACCGCGTTCCCGGTCGAGCAGCCGGCCAGCGCGGCCGCCGGAAACCAGCCCGGCGCCGTGGCGGCGCGCTGACGATCCGGGACCGGGCCGGAGGCGGGCACCGGCGTGCGGGCACGCCCGGCCGGTCCGCTACAAATGACCCAAAGACTCGCAGAGGGAGAACCCATGGCCGCTCGGACGACTCCGCCGTTTCGCGCTGATCACGTCGGCAGCCTGCTACGGCCGGCCGGGCTGCTGGCCGCGCGGGAAGAGCACGCGGCCGGCCGCCTGACCGGCGAGCAGCTGCGGAAGGCCGAGGACGAGGCCATCGCGGCCGCGGTGGCGATGCAGGAGGAGACCGGCCTGCGGTCGGCCACCGACGGGGAGTTCCGCCGGGCCTCGTGGCACATGGACTTCATCTATCAGCTCGGCGGGATCAGCAAGGCGCCGGGCAACCTGGCGGTGAAGTTCCACAACCCGGGCGGGGACATCGAGTTCACCCCGGCCGCGCTGCATGTCGGCAGCAAGCTCGGGCTGACCAGGACGATATTCGCCGACGACTTCCGGTACCTGCAGCAGGTGACGACGACCGCCACCCCGAAGCTGACGATCCCGTCCCCGAACATGGTCCACTACCGGGGCGGGCCGGCCTCCATCGATCAGGCCGTGTACCCCGAGATGGAGGGGTTCTGGTCGGACCTGGCGGCGGCATACGCGGACGAGGTGGCGCGGCTGGCCGCGCTCGGATGCACCTACCTGCAGTTTGACGACACCAGCCTGGCGTACCTGAACGACCCGGTGCAGCGGGCCGAGATAGCCGGGCGGGGCGAGGACGCCGATCACCTGCACCTGCGGTACATCCGGCAGGTGAACGCCGCGCTCAAAGCCAAGCCGGACACGATGACCGTGACCACCCACATGTGCCGGGGCAACTTCCGGTCCTCCTGGGCGGCCTCCGGCGGCTACGATTTCGTGGCCGAGGCCCTGTTCAGCGAGCTGGCCGTGGACGGCTTCTTCCTGGAATACGACGATGAGCGGTCGGGCACCTTCGCCCCGCTCCGGTTCGTGCCGCCGGGCAAACTGGTCGTACTGGGCCTGGTCACCACCAAGCGCGGCAGCCTGGAAGACCCCGGCACCCTCAAGCGCCGGATCGACGAGGCGGCCCGCTACGTGCCGCTGGAGCAACTCTGCCTGTCCCCGCAATGCGGGTTCTCGTCCACCGTCGAGGGCAACGTGCTCTCCTACGACGAGCAGGTCGCCAAGCTCCGCCTGATCGTCGACGTCGCCCGCGACGTGTGGGGAGACTAACCGCCCCGGTTCCGTAGGTGATGCTCGCCGTTACGACGAACGTGTAGCGGCCGCGGCAGCCTGCCCGGTGGAACCGCCGCACGGATGCTGCGCTCCTTGTGGAGTCGGCACAAGGGCGGCGGGAACGGGTTGAGGCGCCGGTACAAGATCATCTCAGCGCGGGCGACGTGAGATATCAGCCCTTGCGCCAATGTCGACCGCCATCTAGCATCCAGGACAAAACGAGACACGCCCGATAACAGTAATGTCACGTACCTTGCTGCCACTCGCTGACGCTGAGCCCCAGCCGGCGGGCAGCACCCGTCGGTCAGGTGGCATATGAGCAGCAGCTTCCGATCTTGTTCACCGGGCACCGCCTCGGCCTGCCTTGCTGCTGGCCCCCGCACCGACCCCAGCCGG
>DASQSC010000629.1:0-7716 GCA_035642555.1 Streptosporangiaceae bacterium
CGTCGGTGAAGTCGCGGGTGGCCTGCCCGGCCCAGGCGGACCTGGCCAGGTCGCCCGACTTGGCGTTGAGCTCCACCTTGCCGGCTGGCTGATCGTGCCGCAGCCGCAGGCCCGTCGACGTGCCCAGGAACGTGCTGGTCAGCTCGTGCTCGGCAAAGCCGTATAGCCGCCGCCCCGCGCTGGCGGCGGCATCGAACGCGCCGCCGAGATCGCCGGCGAACGCGCGGAACACCGATATCCCGGTCCCGGTGACCGGATCATCCCAGCCGTGCCCGCCCGGACCCCCAGGACCCCCAGGACCCCCAGGACCGTCAGGACGGCCGGATCTGGCCTCGGCCGGGCCGGGCAGGGGCCGGGCGTCCTCGGCGGGGGAGCTTTCCGAAGCGGCCTTCTCGGCGGCCTGCACCACGTCCTCGACCTGGTCGTCGCGCACCCCGGCGCGGGATACCACGCCCGCCCGCGACCCGTCGGCGCCGCGGCTGACGGCGATCACCGTGAGCTGCCGCGATCTTGAGACGCCGTTCGTGGTGAGCGTGTTCCCCGCCCAGCGCAGGTTCGCCGTGGACGACTCGTCCGCGATCACCACGCAGTCGTCGCACCGCGCCGCCGCGAGGGCGCGCTCCACCATCTCCTGCGGGCTCATCCGCTCTCCTCCGCCGTGTTCAGGATCCGGACATTCCGCACCAGGGCTGCCGGGCAGCCGTGGCTGACCGGGGCCACCTGGCCCGGCTGTCCCTTGCCGCAGTTGAAGGCGCCGCCGAGGACGTAGGTCTGCGGGCCCCCGACGGCTTCCATCGAGTTCCAGAAGTCGGTCGTGGTCGCCTGGTAGGCGACATCGCGCAGCTGCCCGGCCAGCCGGCCGCCGGAGATCCGGTAGAACCGCTGACCGGTGAACTGGAAGTTGTACCGCTGCATGTCGATCGACCAGCTCTTGTCGCCGAGCACATAGATGCCGTCCGTCACGCCCGCGATCAGGTCCTCGGTGGAAGGCCCGCCCCCCGCGGCAGGCTGGAGCGAGACATTGGCCATCCGCTGGATCGGCATGTGGCCGGGCGAATCGGCGAACGCGCAGCCGTTCGAGCGCCCGAATCCCCGCAGCTGCGCGATCCGGCGGTCGAGCTGGTAGCCGGTGAGCAGGCCGCCGGTGATCAGGTCCCAGCGCTGGGCGGCGACGCCCTCGTCGTCATAGCCGACGCTGGCCAGCCCGTGCTCGGTGGTCCGGTCGCCGGTCACGTGCATCACCGGCGACCCGTACTGCAGGCTGCCGAGCTTGTCCGGGGTCGCGAACGAGGTGCCAGCGTAGGCGGCCTCGTAGCCGAGCGCCCGGTCCAGCTCGGTCGCGTGGCCGATCGACTCGTGGATGGTGAGCCACAGGTTGGACGGGTCCACCACCAGGTCGTACCGGCCCGGCCGGACGGTCGGGGCGGCCAGTTTCTCCGTCAGCAGGCCCGGGATCCGCGCCAGCTCGGCGGGGAAGTCCCAGCCGGTCCCGGTCAGGTACTCATAGCCGCGCCCGGCGGGCGGGGCCAGCGTCCGCATGGTCTCGAACCGGCCGTCATCGGCCACCGCCACCGCGGTCAGGGACGGATGCACCCGCACCCGCTGCTGCAGCGCGGTGGTGTCGCCGTCGCTGTAGAACTTGCACTCCTTGACCGCGTACAGCGACGCGTCCACGTGGCTGACCACGTCGGCGGCCAGCAGCCCGCTGCTCCAGCCGGCCAGCAGCGCGACCTTGTCTGCGACGCTGACCGCGAACGGGTCGGCGTCGTAGGCCGAGGCCCATTCCACGTCCCCGTACCCGGGCTCGGGGGCCAGCTCGATCCGCTCGGTGTTCATGGCGGCCGCCACCTTGGCGACCTCGACGGCCTCGGCGGCGGCGCCGGCCGCGGCATCAGCGGTGAGGTCCACCGCGGCGGCGAAGCCCCAGGTCCCGTCACGGACCACGCGCACCGACAGGCCGAGGTCGTCGCCGTCGAAGAGCGTCTCCAGGTTGCCGTCCGACAGCGTGATCTGCTGCCCCCGGATGCGTTCCAGCCGGAAGTCGGCGTGCTCGGCGCCGAGGTCGGCGGCCCGCTGCAGGGCCGCGGCAGCGAGCTCGCGCAGCGGGTAGGCGGTGAACTCGGGATCGATCCTGTTCTCAGTACTGTCAGCAGCCACACCAGGAACCTATCTGGCCGGGCGCTCCGGCGCGCCGGCCACCCGGTACGCTCGCCAGGATCGCGAACGAGTGCCCTGCCAGCGGAGGTGGCATCACCCATGAGCCGTTCCGTCTTGGTCACCGGCGGGAACCGGGGCATCGGGCTGGCCATCGCGCGCAGGCTGGCGGCCGGCGGCGACACGGTCACGGTGACCTCCCGTTCCGGTGAGCCGGTCGAGGGCCTGACCGTGGCCGGCTGCGACGTGCGGGACAGCGCGGCGGTGGACGAGGCGTTCACGGCGGTGGAGGCGGCCCAGGGACCGGTCGAGGTGCTGGTGGCCAACGCGGGCATCAACCACGACCAGCTGCTGGCCCTGATGAGCGAGGACGACTTCACGTCGGTGGTCGACACCAACCTGACCGGCGCCTACCGGGTCGCCCGGCGGGCGGTGCGGGGGATGATGCGGCTGCGGCGCGGGCGGCTGATCTTCATTTCCTCGGTGGTGGGCCTGCTCGGCTCCGGCGGCCAGGCCAACTACGCGGCCTCCAAGGCGGGACTGGTCGGGCTCGCCCGTTCCCTCGCCCGCGAGCTGGGGTCAAGGAACATTACTTCGAACGTGGTGGCACCCGGGTTCGTGGTGACCGACATGACGGAGTCGCTGGCGGCCGACCGTAAGGCAGCCATCCTGGCGGGCATCCCGCTCGCCCGGATGGCCACCGCGGACGAGGTGGCCGGGGTGGTGGCGTTCCTGGCCGGCGATGATGGCGCGTACATCACCGGCGCCGTGATCCCGGTCGACGGCGGCCTTGGCATGGGCCACTAGGCCGGCACCAGCGAAGGGATTTGGGCAATGGGCATCCTGGCGGGCAAGCGGATCCTGGTCACCGGCGTCCTCACGGACTCGTCGATCGCGTTCCACGTGGCCAGGGTCGCGCAGCAGGAGGGCGCGACCGTGGTGCTGACCGGGTTCGGCCGGCTGAGCCTGGTGGAACGGATCGCGCAGCGGCTGCCCTCCCCGCCGCCGGTGCTGGAGCTGGACGTGACCGATCCCGGGCAGCTCGGCTCACTGGCCGAGCGGGTCCGGGCGCACGTGGACGGGCTGGACGGGGTCATGCACTCCATCGCCAATGCACCGCAGGCGGCGCTCGGCGGCAACTTCCTCAACACCGAATGGGGCGACGTCGCCGCTGCCGTGCAGGTGTCCACCTTTTCGCTGAAGGCCCTGGCCATCGCGGCCCTGCCATTGCTGGGCAACGGCGGGTCCATTGTCGGCCTGGATTTCGACGCCTCGAAGGCGTGGCCCGGCTACGACTGGATGGGCGTTGCCAAGGCGGGCCTGGAGTCATGCGCCCGCTACCTCGCCCGCGACCTCGGCCCGCAGCGGATCCGGGTGAACCTGGTGGCCGCCGGGCCGCTGCGGACCATGGCGGCAAAGAGCATCCCCGGGTTCGACGGCTTCACCGAGCTGTGGCCCGAGCGCGCTCCGCTGGGCTGGGACGTCGCGGACCCCGAGCCGGCCGCGCGGGCCTGCGTGGCGCTGCTGTCTGACTGGTTCCCGGCCACCACCGGCGAGATCGTGCACGCCGACGGCGGCGTCCACGCGGTCGGCGGCTGACGAGGGCTCCAACGACAGTGACTTCGGCCGGGTTTCGCGAGGTCCGCTGGATCAACCCGCTTCGCTAATCCCGTCGCGGAGGAGGGCGGCGAGTCGGGTGACGCGCGGGCGCTCGCCGATTGTCGCTACCGAACGGGCTAGTGCCGGGCCGGCCCCGTGCACCACCGACAGGTGCCGCTGGGCCCGGGTCAGCGCGGTGTAGACGAGCGGCCGCGACAGCATGCCGGTGGCCTCGGCCGGGAACACCGCCACCACCGCGGGCCATTCAGATCCCTGCGCCCGGTGCACGGTCAGCGCCCAGCCGTGCCGGAGGTCACCGAGCAGCTTGCCGGGCACGGACACCGGCCCGGCCGGGAACGCCACCAGCAGGCCGTCCTCGTCCGGCCCGGTCACAGTGCCCACCTCGCCGTTGGTGAATCCCTCGTCGGCGTGGTTGGCGATCGACACCACCCGGTCGCCGGGGTCGAACCCGCCCCGGGCCCCCGGCCCGGGGTTGAGCCGCTGCTTGAGCGCCCGGTTCAGCTCGATGGTGCCGGCCGGGCCGCGGTGCACCGGCGTGATCACCTGGATGTCCGCTGGCTGGATGCCGAGCGCGCGCGGGATCGAGTCGGTCACCAGCTGCACCACCCGCCGGGCCGCCTCGGTGCTGGCGCGCACCGGGACCACCACGACCTCCCGTTCGGGGGAGTCGACCGGCGGCAGCGTGCCGCCGCGCACGGCGGTGGCCAGGCGGGCGATCACCCCGCCCGCCCGCTGCCGGTACAGCCGGGTCAGCTCCGTGACCGCGACCGCCCCGGAGTCGATGATGTCCGCCAGCACCCGTCCCGCGCCGATGGACGGGAGCTGGGCCGGGTCGCCCACCAGCAGCAGCCTGGTCCCGTCGGCGCACGCCTCCACCAGGGCCGCCGCCAGCTCGGCGTCGAGCATCGAGACCTCGTCGATCACGACCAGGTCCTCGTCCAGCGGCCACTCCTCGTTCCGGGTGAAGACCCAGGCCTGGTCACCGGCCCCGGCCGGGGACGAAGCACTGCCGTCGGCGGGCGCCCGGCCGTTATCCGCCCGGCCCCGGCCCTGCGCGCCGAGCAGCCGGTGCAGCGTGGTCGCAGGCGCGCCGGCCAGCTCTTCCAGCCGTTTGGCGGCCCGCCCCGTGGGAGCCGCGAGCGCCACCCGCAGCCCGCGGGCGGAGGCCAGCGTGACCACGGCAGCCACCGTCCGGCTCTTGCCGGTGCCAGGGCCGCCGCTGAGCACGGACACGCCGTGCCCGGCGACAGCGCGGACGGCGGCCTGCTGCGCCTCGTCAAGCTCCACACCGGCGTTACCGTCGGCCGTGCTCTCGTGCGCCGTGCTCTCGTCGGCTTTGTCCTCGCCCGCTGGGCTCTCGTGCGCTGGGTGCTTGTCGGCTGGGCCGTCGCTGTCGGGCAGTGGCTCGGCCAGGGCCAGCAGCCGCTGCAGCCCTTCCGCGACCGCCTCCTCGGCCATCGCGTAGCGCGCCAGCGCGAGCAGCCCGCCGCCCGGCCCGGCCCCGCGCTGGTCACCGTCCGCATCCGCCCCGGTCCCGCCGTCCGTGCGGGCTCCGCCGAGCGCGCCGGGACGGTCGTCCGTGCCGGGACGGTCGTCCGTGCCGGGACCCGGGCTGCCGCCGGCATCCGGGCCGGGTCCGCTGCCGGCGTTCGCGGCCGCGTCGTCGCCTGTGCCGCCGCCGGCGCCGGCCTCGTCCGCGGGCGCGGGGAGCGGGATGACCGTTCCCTCGTCCACGGCCGCCGCGATGGCGGCCACCTGGTCCTCGATCCGGAAGCGGCGCAGGGAGGAGGCGATGATGGCGGCCGGCACCGCGGTATGGCCGTCCCGGGCGGCCCGGGCCAGCAGGTGGCTCGTGAGCGCGCGGCCGCGGCGCGGGTCCTGCGGGTCCGCGTCGCTACCGAGCCGCTGGCGCGCGAACCAGTCGGCCTGGTCCGGGCGGATGGCCGGGAGCGTAAGCAGCCGCCAGGGGTCGTCGGTGAGTTGCCGGGCCGCCGAGGCCCCCAGCCGGGCCACCGCCGGCCCGGCGAACCGGGCCGGCACCCGGCACGGCACCAGCAGCTCGGCCACCCGGTAGGCGGGCAGCGCGCTTTCGAACGAGGCCGTCAGCCGCTCCGCCCGCTTGCGGCCGATGCCGTCGATCTTCGCCAGCCGGGCCGGGGTGACGTGCTCCGGCTGGGTGATGGCGGCCTCAGCCAGCCGGGCCGCCAGTCCCGTCCCCAGCCCGGGCCACAGCCCGGCGGCGCAGAAATCACCGAACACGTCGGCGGGCCCGGCCGGGCGGCCGGGGGCGGTCACGGCGGTCATGCGGGCCAGCCTAGGGCCGTGTGCCGTCAGTGTCCGGTGCCGCGCCGCGGCGGTGTCCCGGCGCCGGGCCCAATCACTCGGCGGGCCGGTCAGCAGCGGGAACGTCTCACATTGTGATCACGGATTGATTGCAGGTTGTGGCAGGGGCTGGACATATGGGTGTGAAAATGCTCACGTTCCCCATATGGGAAGACTCAACGTGTACCCCGGGCGCCGGGCGCCCGCGGGTAGCTCTCGCTCACACCGGCGTCGCTGGACATTAGGAGCTCTCCTCGCGGCGGGTGCCCTCACCCTGGCAGCCTGCGGCGGCAGCGGCGGCTCATCCTCGAACTCCACGCCAGCTACGAGCTCGGTCAAGAGCGGCGGCTCGATCAACTTCGCCCTCGACGAGGATGTGGCCGGCTTCAACATCAACTACGCCAACGACTCCGAGTTCGTGCTGCAGGAGATCCTGGACCAGACCTGGCCCATGGTGTTCACCATCCCGCCGAACCTGAAGCCGGTCCTCAACACCGCATTGATGACCAGCGCCAAGGAGACCAGCACCAGCCCGCAGACGATCGTCTACCAGATCAACCCCAAGGCCAAGTGGTCGGACGGCACGCCGATCAGCGCCGAGGACTTCATCTACAACTGGCAGGCCCAGAGCGGCAACCCGAAGTTCAAGGACAAGGGCGGCAAGCCGTTCCTGCCCGCCAGCACCTCGGGCTACAACCAGATCAAGTCGGTCACCGGCTCCAACGGCGGCAAGACCGTGACAGTGGTCATGGCGAAGCCGTTCGGCGACTGGCAGGCGCTGTTCAGCACCAGCCCCCTGATGCCGGCGCACATCGCCAAGAAGGTCGGGTTCAACGACGGTTTCCAGACCTTCGGCCCGGCCGTGCAGGTGTCCGGTGGCCCCTACATGATCCAGAGCTACAAGAAGGGCCAGAACCTGGTCGAGGTGCCCAACCCGCACTACTACGGCCCGCACGGGAAGCTCAGCAAGATCATTTTCTCGTTCATCCTGAACGACGACCAGGCGCCGCCGGCGATCCAGAACGGCGAGACCAACATCGTCAACCCGGCGCTGGCCTCAACCACGTTCTACGCCCAGGTCAAGGCCATCCAGGGGTTCACCACCCAGGTGAAGCCCGGGCTGGAGTTCCAGCACCTGGACTTCAACCAGGCCAACCCGTACCTGGCCAAGGCCGACATCCGGCACGCGATCGCCTACGGCACCAACCGGTCGCAGATGATCCAGCGGATCGTCGATCCGCTGCACCCGCAGCCGGCGATCGGGCCGCTGCAGAACCGGATCTACATGCCCACCCAGTCGCAGTTCCAGGACACCAGCGCCGGCTACGGGGCGTTCAACCCCACCAAGGCCAAGGCGCTGCTCAAGGCGTCGGGCATGACGATGGGCTCGGACGGCTACTTCCACCCCAATTTCGGGCCCGACAAGGGAAAGCCCCTCACCTTCACCCTCTCCACCACGAGCGGGGTGCCGGTCCGGGCGCAGATCGAGGAACTGTTCCAGGCCAGCATGAAGAACATCGGCGTCAAGATCAACATCCACAACTATGACGCCAACACCCTCTTCGGCACGGTCGGCCCCAAGAGCGAGTTCGACATCATCGAGTTCGCGTGGGTGAGCAC
>DASQSC010000630.1:0-2015 GCA_035642555.1 Streptosporangiaceae bacterium
ACCGGGCCCGGCTCGCCCGCGATCCGCTCCAGCAGCAGCTGGGCGGCTTCGGTTCCGACCTGGTAGTGCGGGAACCTGATGGTGGTCAGCGGCGGCCGCAGCCGGTCGATGAACGGCATGTCGTTGAAGCCGACCACCGACATGTCCTCCGGGCAGCGCACCCCCGCCTCCTCCAGCGCGCCGTAACATCCCACCGCCAGCATGTCGTTGCCGGCCGCGATCGCGGTGAACGGGGCACCTTGTGCCAGCAGCAGGCGGCAGCACCGATGCCCCTCCTCGATGGAGAACGCCTTCGCCACCACCACCAGGTCCTCGTCCGTGGCCGTCGCATGCGCCCGCAGCGCGGCGTCGAAGCCGCGGTACCGGCTGAGCCCGGTGGACACGTCCTGCGGCCCGGCGATATGGGCGATCCGGCGATGGCCCAGCTCGGAGAGATGGTCGACGGCGAGCCGCATGCCGCGCTCGTTGTCGGCCGAGACCGACGGCATGCTGTGGTCCTCGGCCAGCCGGTTCACCAGCACCACCGGCAAGTCCGCGCGCCCCGCCTCGGCCAGCAGCGCGCTGCTCAGGTGCACCGTGGCCAGCACGAACCCGTCCACGTGCCGGGCCCGCATCTGCTCGAACACGATCCGCTCGCGCTCGTCGTCGCCGTCGGTGTTGCCGATCAGGGCCACGTAGCCGGCGGCAGCGAGCCGGTCCTCGATGCCGCGCACGATCGGCGGGAACAGCGGGTTGGTCAAGTCCGGGATGAGCACCCCCACCGTGTTGGAGCGGCGGGTGCGCAGGCTCCGGGCGACCGGGTTCGGCCGGTAGCCCAGCGTCTGGGCCGCGTCGAGCACCCGGCGGGCGGTATCTTCCCGCACCAGCAGCCTGGTCTCGGGATTAAGGGCGCGGGAGGCCGTCGCCGGGTGGACCCCGGCCCGCGCCGCGACATCCCGGAGGGTGACCGGTGAGTCAGGCATCGGCGGTCTCGCTCCGCTCAGGCGCCCCGGGGCGCGCTCGGAAGGGGCGGCTCGCCCCGGCGGTCACAGCAGATGCTACCTGCAGATGCACACGATTGCTCGCCCCGGCGCGCTGGGCGGCAGCCCTCCGCTGCCGGCTCCGCCGGGGCCGCCGCTACCGCGGCCGGCGCCCGCCGTGGCGGCGCCAGGTAGACCGCGGAGCAGGCGACCACCGCCGCCATCACCAGCAGCAGCACCCGGTAATCGACCACCGCGACCAGCGCCGCGCCGAGCGCGATCGACAGCGCCTGGGGGACGGTGGACGCCACCGTGAGGGCCGACTCCACCCGGCCGATCAGGCCCGCCGGCGTCTGCCGCTGGATCAGCGTGACCACCCCCACGTTGACCCAGACCAGAGCGGCGCCGAGCACCGCCATGCCGGCCAGCACCGCCGCCAGCGCGGGCGGGATGAGCAGCAGGCAGGAGACCGCGGCGGCCAGCAGCGCCAGCCCCACCAGCACGCGCTCGCCGGTCCGCCGCATCACCCGGGCCGCCACTGCCCCGCCGGCCACCGCGCCCGCGCCCATCACCGCCTCCAGCACGCCGAGGAAGGTAGGCGGCCGGTGCAGTCCCTGCCCGACGACCGTGAACGGCACGGTCTCGAAGAAGCCGAACACCAGCAGCGCGATCACCGCCGCCACCAGCAGCCGCCGCAGGTCCGGGGTCCGTCCGATGTGCCGGACCCCGGCCGTGACCTCGGCCAGCAAGTGGCTGCCCGCCGGCCCGGGCCGCGGCTCGCGCAGCCGCAGCGCGGCCACCGTGGCGGCCGCCAGCACGAACGTCGCGGCGTCCAGCGCGATGACCGGATACGGCCCGGCCACCGCCAGCAGCCCGGCCCCCAGCAGCGGGGTGATCAGCCGGAACCCCTGCCGCGCCAGCTCCAGCGTCGCGTTCGCCTCGCCCAGCAGGTCCGGCGGCAGCAGCACCGCGAGCAGGGCGGTCTGCCCGGCGGTGAGCAGCCCGTTGGCGGCGCCGTAGCCGAACATGACCAGGTAGATCAGCCAGATCTGGCCG
>DASQSC010000631.1:0-9901 GCA_035642555.1 Streptosporangiaceae bacterium
CGCCCCGCTCACCCGTCCCCGGCCCGGCCATGCCGATCTCGCCGGCATGCAGAAGTACGGCCACGAGGACGCCCGGCCGGTGCTGGAGCGGGCGAGCGCGCGGGAAACCGCCGCCCGGGTGGCGCTGGCCGAGGTCGCACGCTGCTACCTGCGGCAGGCGCTCGGCATCGAGATCGTCAGCCACGTGGTGGCGATCGGCCCGGTGCGCGCGCCCGAGGGGCGCGCGCCCTGCCCGGACGACGCGGCGCGGGTGGACGCCGACCCCGTGCGCTGCCTGGATCCGGCGGCGAGCAGCGCCATGCGAGCGGAGATCGACGCGGCCCGCCTGGACGGCGATACGCTCGGCGGCGTGATCGAGGTCCTCGGTTACGGCCTGCCACCCGGGCTCGGCAGCCACGTGCACTGGGACCGGCGGCTCGACGCGCGGCTGGCGGCGGCGCTGATGAGCATCCACGCGATGAAGGGGGTCGAGATCGGGGACGGGTTCGCCACCGCGGCCCGCCGGGGCTCGCAGGCGCACGACGAGATCGAGCAGGCCGGCCCCGCGGGCACCGGCCCCGCGGGCGGATCCGCGGGCCCGGCCGGTGGCCTGCGGCGGCGGACCAACCGGGCGGGCGGGGTCGAGGGCGGCATCAGCACCGGCGGGGTGCTGCGCGCCCGGGTCGCCATGAAGCCGATCTCCACCGTGCCGCGCGCGCTGGACACCGTGGACGTGCGCACCGGCGAGCCTGCCAAGGCGATCAACCAGCGCAGCGACGTCACCGCGGTGCCCGCCGCCGGGGTGGTGGCCGAGGCCATGATGGCGCTGGTGCTGGCGGACGCCGCGGCCGAGAAGCTCGGCGGCGACTCGGTCGCCGAGGTGCGGCGCAACCTGCGGGGCTACCTGGACTCGCTGGTGATCACGTGACCACCCGGCCGGTTGCCATCCTGATCGGCCCGCCCGGCGCGGGCAAGTCCACCGTCGGCCCGCTGCTCGCCGACCTGCTGGGAACCAGCTTCCTGGACACCGACGAGATCGTGGCGGCCGAGGCGGGCAAGCCGGTCGGCGACATCTTCATCGAGGACGGCGAGCAGGCGTTCCGGGCGCTGGAGCGGGCCGCGGTCGCCCGCGCGCTGGCGTCCCACCCGGGCGTGCTCGGGCTCGGCGGCGGCGCGGTGCTGGATGAGGGCACCAGGAAGCTGCTCGCCGGGCACCGGGTGGTGTACCTGCGCACCGGCTTCGCGGCCGCCGCCCGCCGGGTCGGGCTCGGCGCGCCGCGCCCGCTGCTGGCCGTCAACCCGCGGGCCCAGCTGAAGGAACTGCTGGAGCAGCGCCTGCCCATCTATGAGTCGCTCGCCTGGGTCACCACCGGCACCGATGACCGCGAGCCGGCCGAGATCGCCGGTGAGCTCGCGGCAGCGCTGGCCGCCGAGATGGCGGCCGAGTCCGGGGAGGGCGCCGGTACCAGCCCGGACCCGGACCCTGGCGTGCCGCCGGACCCTCCGCCGTCGTGAGCGTGACCCGCGTCCAGGTCGGCGGCCAGCATCCCCACCCGGTGGTCGTCGGCACCGGGGTGCTGGGTGAGCTGCCGTCCCTGATCGGTCCCGGGGTCCGCACGGTGGTCGTGATCCACCCGGCCGGCCTGGCAGCGATCGCGCGCCCGGTGTGCGGGGCGCTGACGGCCGCCGGGTACCAGGTGCACGCGGCAGAGGTCCCGGCGGGGGAAGCGGCCAAGGAGA
Source organism: Streptosporangiaceae bacterium (assembly GCA_035642555.1). Classification (GTDB taxonomy): domain Bacteria; phylum Actinomycetota; class Actinomycetes; order Streptosporangiales; family Streptosporangiaceae; genus JAIRTY01. The sequence goes on from DASQSC010000631.1 coordinate 1,720, forward strand.
TCGGGGTGGCCGCCGCGCTGTGGTCGCGGCTGGCCGGCCTGCGGGTGACCCGCAGCGACGCGATCGCGGCGGTCGGCGGCGGTGCCGCCACCGACCTGGCCGGGTTCGTGGCCGCCACCTGGCTGCGCGGCATCCGGCTGGTCCTGGTCCCCACCACGCTGCTCGCCATCACCGACGCCGCCATCGGCGGCAAGACCGCCGTCAACATTCCCGAGGGCAAGAACCTGGTCGGCGCCTTCCACTCGCCCGCCGGCGTGCTCGCCGACCTGGCGGTGCTGGAGTCGCTGCCCGCCCCGGAATACGTCAGCGGGCTGGCGGAGATCATCAAGGCCGGGTTCATCGCCGACCCGGTGATCCTCGACCTGATCGAGGAGGACCCGGCCGGTGCCGTGGTCCCGCACGGCCGCCATGCCCGGGAACTGGTGGAACGGGCGGTGCGGATGAAGGCCGAGGTGGTATCTCAGGACCTGCGCGAGGCGGGCCGCCGGGAGATGCTGAACTACGGGCACACCCTCGGCCACGCCATCGAGCGGGTGGAGAGCTACCGGATCCGGCACGGGGAGGCGGTCGCGATCGGCATGGTCTACGCGGCCGAGCTGGCCCGGCTGGCGGGCCGCCTGGACGCGGAAACCGCGCGCCGCCACCACCGGGTGCTGGCCGCGGCCGGGCTCCCCACCACGTTCCTGCCCGGCGCCTGGCGCGCGCTGCGGGAGGCGATGACGATGGACAAGAAGTCGCGCGGCGCCCGGCAGCGGTTCGTGGTGCTGGAAGGCCTTGCCCGGCCGGCCATCCTGGCTGACCCGCCGGAGGAGCTGCTCGCCCGCGCGTACCAGGAGGTCGTGTCCTGATGAAGCAGGTACTGGTGCTCAACGGCCCGAACCTGGGCCGGCTCGGCTCCCGGGAGCCCGAGGTCTACGGCAAGGCCGATTTCGGCGACCTGATCGAGACCTGCCGGATCACCGGGCGCGCGCTCGGCCTGCACGTGGAGGTGCGGCAGACCGACGACGAGGCCGAGCTGATCGGGTGGATTCACGAGGCCATCGACGAGCGGCTGCCGGTGGTGCTGAACCCGGCCGCGTTCACCCACTACTCCTACGCCCTCCGCGACGCGCTCGCGATGCGCACGGCGCCGCTGGTGGAAGTGCACATCACCAACCCGTCGGCGCGGGAGTCGTTCCGGCACCTGTCTGTGGTGGCCGGGGTAGCGGACGGCACCGTGGCCGGCTTCGGCATGATGTCCTATCAGCTCGCCCTGCAGGCCATCGCCCAGCTCGCCGCGGCGGAGGAGGCGGCCGGGGATCTGCGGGGCACACCCTGAGCGGAAGGCCGGTCACATGCGCATCGGGATGTCTCTCAACTACGCGGGCGGTTTCGCCGAGACCGTCGCGGAACTCGCTGACTACGAGAAGGCCGGGCTGGACATCGCGTTCGTGCCCGAGGCGTACACGTTCGACGCGGTCAGCCAGCTCGGGTTCATCGCCGCCCGCACCGAGCGGCTGCAACTCGCCTCCGGCATCCTGCAGCTCTACAGCCGCACGCCGACCCTGACAGCGATGACGGCGGCCGGGCTCGACTACGTGTCGGACGGCCGGTTCACCCTCGGCATCGGCGCCTCCGGCCCGCAGGTGATCGAGGGCTGGCACGGGGTCCCCTACGACGCGCCGGTCGGCCGCACCCGCGAGATCATCGAGATCTGCCGGAAGGTCTGGCGGCGGGAGCGGCTGGCGCACTCGGGGAAGTACTACCAGATCCCGCTGCCGGTCGGCGGGCCGCGCGGGGGCACCGGCCTCGGCAAGCCGCTCAAGCTCATCAACCGCCCGGTCCGGGAGCGGATACCGATCATCGTCGCCGCCATCGGCCCCCGGAACGTGGAGCTGGCCGCGGAGCTGGCGGAAGGCTGGGAGCCGATCTTCTACTACCCCGAGCGGGCGGCCGGGGTGTGGGGCGGGCCGCTGGCGGCAGGCCGGGCCCGGCGCGACCCGTCGCTGCCGCCGCTGGACGTGGTCGCCCAGGCCGGGCTGGCGATCGGCGAGGACGTGACCGGGTACCTGGACCTGGCCCGGCCGGTGCTCGCGCTGTACATCGGCGGGATGGGCCCGCACCGTGACCGCGGCCGCAACTTCTACTACCAGCTCGCGGTCCGGTACGGGTTCGAGGACCAGGCGGCCCGGATCCAGGACGCCTACCTGGACGGCCGGAAGGACGACGCCGCGGCGCTGGTGCCGGCCGAGCTGCTGGCCGGGACCTCGCTGGTGGGCCCGGAGGGCCTGGTCGCGGAGCGGCTGGCGGCGCTCGCGGAGTCGGGCGTCACCACGCTGAACGTGACCCCGCTAGCACCCACCCATGCCGAGCGGGTCCGCCTTATCGAGCGCATCCGCGACCTCGCGGCCGCCTGACCGCCCCTTAGCAGCGGCCCGCCCCTTAGCAGCGGCCCGCCCCTCAGCAGCGGCCGGCGCCCCGCACGTCAGCCGGCACCGCCCGGAAACCCGGCCGGGTTGGCGATCGGACCGGCGATTTCCCGGCTGGCCCCTACCATGGGCGGATGGGTGAGGAACAGCGCTCTGGCGGAAGGACGGCCTCCCCCGGCCCGCCCGGCCCGGCAGCGCCGTCAGGGCACCCGGACCGGGACCGGTGGAACGCCAGGTACGGCGGCGGCTTCGTGCCGTCCTTCGCGCCGCACCGACTGGTGGTGCAGGGGCTCTCCATGGGGCTCCCGGACGGCCCGGTCGCCGACCTGGCCTGCGGGCCCTCCGGCAGCGCGCTGCTGGCTGCCTCGGCGGGGCGGGAGGTCACCGCGGTGGACGTGTCGGACGTGGCGCTGCGGCTGCTCGGGCAGGAGGCCAGGCGGCTGGGGCTGGCGGACATGATCACCCTGGTGGAGGCCGACCTCACGTCCTGGCGGCCGCCGGAGAAGTCGTTCTCGCTGGTGCTGTGCACCGGCTATTGGGATCGCGGGCTCTTCCCGCCGGCCGCGCAGGCCGTGATCCCGGGCGGCCTGCTGGGCTGGGAGGCGTTCACCGACGCGGCGCGCCGCGTCCGGCCCGGGCTGTGCGCCGACTGGTCCCTGGGCCCGGGCGAGCCCGTGTCGCTGCTCCCGCCCGGGTTCGAGGTGCTGGCGGAGCTTGACCTGCCGGACGCCGAGAACGGCGACAAGCGCCGCCTGCTGGCCCGGCGGCAGGCGGTCAGCTGACCGCTGCCGCGCGGGCGCTGCGGGTTCTGCGGTGCTGGGGGTTCGGCAGGTGCTGCGGGTGCCGCGCACCTGCGCGGCGTGATCGCCCGCGCCGTACTGTTTCTCTATGCCCGCCGCGCACGCCCTTCGCCGCGACCGCCTGCGGGCGGCGCTGGCCACCCTGGACGCCGCCGCCGCGCTCGTCACCAGGCTGGTCAACGTCCGCTACCTGACCGGCCTGGTCAGCTCGAACGCGGCGCTGCTGGTGCCCGCCGACGGCGCCGCCGTGCTCGCCACCGACTCCCGGTACGCGCTGACGGCGCAGCGGGTCGCTCCCGACCTGGAGCTGCTGGTCGCGCGGGAGGCCGAGACGGCGCTGGCGGACCGGGCCAAGGCCGCCGGGCTGCGGCGGCTGGCGTTCGAGGCGCACGAGATGACGGTCGAGCGGCACGACGCGCTGGCCGTCGGCGGCGGCCTGGACCTGGTCCCGCTGGGGCGGGCGGTCGAGGAGGCGCGCATGGTCAAGGACGAGGAGGAGATCGCGCTGCTCGCGCGCGCCTGCGCCATCACCGGGGAGGCGTTCGACCAGGTGCTCGGTCAGATCCGGCCCGGCCTGACCGAGCGCGGCCTGGCCATCCTGCTGGAGCGGGCGATGGTGGACGCCGGGGCGGACCGGCCGGCCTTTGACACGATCGTGGCGAGCGGCCCGAACGGGGCGATCCCGCATCACGAGCCCGGCGGCAGGGAGCTGCGGCCCGGGGACCTGATCACCGTTGATTGCGGTGCCTGCTACCAGGGCTACCACGCCGACATGACCCGCACCGTGACGCTCGGCCCGCCCGCCGCCTGGCAGCGGGAGATCTACCAGCTGGTGGCGTCCGCGCAGCGGGCCGGGATCGAGGCGGCCGTCCCGGGGGCCGCGCTGGCGGGCATCGACGCGGCGGCCCGGGAGCTGATCGCCGCGGCCGGTCACGGCGGGCACTTCACGCACGGCGTGGGACACGGCGTGGGGCTGGAGATCCACGAGGCTCCGGCCGTGGGGCACGGGCGGCCGGGTAAACTCGGCGCTAGGGTCCCCATCACCGTCGAGCCCGGGATTTACCTGCCCGGCAAGGGCGGCGTCAGGATCGAGGACACTCTGGTGGCGCGCTCCGGCGCCGGGGCTGCGGCGTCCCGGGAGCTGCTCACCGCTACCAGGACCGCAACCCCAGGGGAGCTGCTCGCCCTGTGACCGGCCGGGCTCCCCGCACCCAGGAGAGACGACAACCGTGGCCACCACGAACGACCTGAAGAACGGCATCACTTTGAACCTCGACGGCCAGCTCTGGACCGTGGTGGAGTTCCAGCACGTCAAGCCCGGCAAGGGCGGGGCTTTCGTGCGCACCAGGCTGAAGAACGTGCTGTCGGGCAAGGTCGTTGACCGCACCTTCAACGCCGGGGTCAAGGTCGATGTCGCCAGCGTGGACAAGCGCGAGATGCAGTACCTCTACCGGGAGGGCGAAGACTTCGTCTTCATGGACACGCAGGACTACGACCAGCCGCACATCCCGGCGTCCGTGGTCGGCGATGCCGCGAATTACCTGCTGGAAGAGCAGACCGTGACGGTCGCGTTCAACGACGGCGTGCCGCTGTACCTGGACCTGCCAGCCGCAGTGGAACTGACCGTCCGCCAGACCGACCCCGGCCTGCAGGGCGACCGTTCCACCGGCGGTACCAAGCCGGCCACGCTGGAGACCGGCGCGCAGGTCCAGGTGCCCCTGTTCATCACCACCGGCGAGCGGGTCAAGGTCGACACCCGGACCGGCGAGTACCTCGGCCGGGCCTGACCCGGCCGGCGAGGGAGGCCAGAACCCGCCGTGCCCGCCCGCAGCAAGGCCCGCAAGCGGGCACTTGACATCCTGTTCGAGGCCGAGCTCCGGGGCGAGCCGGCGCTGAGTGTGCTGTCGGAGCGCGCCGCCGACCCCGACCGCCCGTTCCCCGCCTACGCCAGCGAGCTGGTGCGCGGGGTGGTGGCGCACGCCGATCGGATCGACGAGCTGCTCAGCGCGTATGCGCAGGGGTGGGCGCTGGAGCGGATGCCCGCCGTGGACCGGAACCTGCTCCGGATCGGCGCCTACGAGCTGCTCTGGCAGGATGAGGTCCCGGACGGGGTCGCGATCAGCGAGGCAGTGCTGCTGGCCAGGGAACTGTCCACCGAGGGCTCACCCGCGTTCGTGAACGGGCTGCTGGCCAGGCTGCTTCAGCTCAAGCCGACGCTGAGCCTGTAGCCAGGTCACGCGTCGCGAACCGGAGGCCGAGGCCGAGCCGGCGCAGCACCGACCGGAACCACAGCGCGGACACGCCCGCGCCGGCGACGGTGAGCGCGGCGGTGGCCGCGGTGGAGAGCATCACGAACGTGCCCACCGGCTCGGTGACCATCAGTACCGCCATGCCGACCGTCATCAGCAGGAAGATGCCGGACCAGAGCCAGGTCGCGCCCTGGAAGAACCGGTGCAGCCCCGGAATGTGGCTGGCTGGCTGCCGGAGCGCGACGACCTCGGCCGCGAGCCGGGCGACCAGCGGGCTCGGGCCGCGGGCAGTGCGGGCGAACAGCACGCACATGACGAACTGCGCGAGCGGGAACTGCAGCAGGTACAGCCAGAGCTGGCCAGTGGCGAGCACGATCACGGTCTGGACCGTCAGCACCAGGGCGGTGATCGCCAGCAGGCTCGGGACGTGCCTGGTGGCGACCTTCCTGATCACCACGGTGAGCCAGGTGGCAGCCAGTCCTGCCAGCAGCCCCGCGTTCCGGCCGGACAGCCAGGCCGCGATCGCGGCGGCGCCCAGCGGCAGCCCGGCAGCCTCGGTGAGGTTCCACAGCACGGTTCGCACCAGCAGCAACGGCCGGGGAAGTTCGAGGTGCTCGCGCATGCCGGAGAGCCTAGCGGGTCAGGTCATCCCGGAAACCGGAACCGGACAATGCAGAGAGTAATGGGACTCCGGAACCCGGCCGGCCCGTGGACGAAGCGGTTGGGGCAGGTGTCAGATTACTTCCCTGGCCTGGGCGCTTCATGTCATGACGGGGCCGCGGGGCGCGGGAATGTCCGGCCCGCGCACTAGATTGGCCTGGTACGAGCCCCGTCGGCGGGTCGCAGGTGGGAGGACGTCAGTGGCAGGGGATCATCGCGCCGGGCCGGGTGCGGCTGCCACCCGGGCCCGGCACCGGGGCAGCTACGACGACGCGCGGACGGTGGTCATGCGCGACCTGCTGCTGTCGGTGGTCTCGGCACTGACCAGCCAGAGCGGCCGGGAACAGCTGGACATCATCGACGCCGGTGGCGGGACCGGCGGGTTCGCGGTGCCGCTGGCGGGGCGTGGCCACCGGGTGACCGTGATCGACCCGAGCCCGGACTCGCTGGCCGCCGCCCAGCGGCGGGCCGCCGAGATGGGCGTCTCGCTGCGGGCCGTGCAGGGAGACGCCGCCGACCTGGTCGGCCTGGCCGGGGCGGAAAGCGCCGACCTGGTGCTGTGCCACAGCGTGCTGGAATACGTGGACTCCCCGGCCGCCGCGATGGCCGCCATCGCCGGGGTGCTGCGGCCCGGCGGGACGGTCAGCGTGCTCGCCGCCAGCGCCGTCGCGGCCGTGATCCACCGCGCCCTGGCAGGCAGGTTCGATGAGGCCAGGCGGCTGCTCGCGGGACTCGGGGGCGGGGTGACCGGCCCGGCGGCCGCCGACTCCGCCCGCGGGTTCACGCTGGCGGAGGTGGTAGGGCTGCTCGAGGACGCGGGACTGCGGCCGGGAACCACGCACGGCATCCGGGTCTTCGCCGACCTGGTCCCCGGCATCTTCGCCGACGCCGACCCGGCGGCCGCTGACGCGCTGCTGGCGCTGGAACGGTCGGCATCCGCGCACCCCGCCTTCCACGACCTGGCCACCCTGTTCCACGTGCTCGGGTACCGGTGAGCCGGGATGGCACCCGGCGGGCCCGGCGACACCGGCTGCCACGTGCTCCACGTCGACATGGACGCGTTCTATGCCAGCGTGGAGATCCGCGACCGGCCGGAGCTTGCCGGGCTGCCGGTGATCGTGGGCGCCACCGGCAGCCGCGGCGTGGTGCTGTCCGCCTCCTACCCGGCCCGGAGGTTCGGGGTCACCTCCGCGATGCCGGTGACGCGCGCCCGCCGGCTGTGCCCGCAGGCGATCTTCGTCCGGCCCCGGCACGACCTCTACGCCGCCGTGTCCCGCGAGGTCATGGCCATCTTCCGGGCGGTCACGCCGCAGGTGGAGCCGCTGTCGCTGGATGAGGCGTTCCTGGACGTGTCCGGCGCCATCCGGCGGCTGGGCCCGCCCGCCCGGATCGCCGGGCTGATCCGGGCCACCATCGCCGAGCAGCAGGGCATCACCTGCTCGGTCGGCGTGGCCAGCTGCAAGTTCGTGGCCAAGCTGGCATCGGCCCGGTGCAAGCCGGACGGGCTGTGCGTGGTCCCGGCCGGTGAGGTGCTTAGCTTCCTGCACCCGCTGCCGGTGGCGGCGCTGTGGGGGGTGGGCGAGCAGACCGGCCAGGCACTGGCCAGGCTCGGGCTGCGGACCGTGGGCGACATCGCCCGGATCCCGGCCGGCACGCTGCAGCGGGAGCTCGGCCAGGCGGCCGGCACTCATCTCGCGGCCCTGGCCTGGGGGCGGGACGAGCGCCCGGTCGTGACCACCGCCCCGGACAAGAGCGTCGGGGCGGAAGAGACCTTCGCCAGCGACGTCGACGATCCCGAGCTGATCCGGCGGGAACTGCTCCGGCTGTCGGGGCGGACGGCCCGGGCGCTGCGCCGCAGCGGCGCCGTGGCCAGGACCGTGGTGGTGAAGCTGCGGCTGGCCAACTTCACCACGATCACCCGGTCCCGGACACTGCCCGAGCCGACCGACGTGGCCCGCCGGATCTACGCCACCGCCTGCGCCCTGTACGAGGGCTCCGGGCTCGACTCGCGCGCCCGGCTGCGGCTGGTCGGGGTGCGGGCCAGCGGCCTGGCCCCGGCCGCGGG
>DASQSC010000632.1:0-2691 GCA_035642555.1 Streptosporangiaceae bacterium
TGGGCGGGGCTGCGCTGGATGGCGGCGCTCACCTGCGCCGCGCAGCGCCCGAAGGCCGCCGCCGGGTCCGGATCGGCCGGCACCGGCGGGGAGATCTCCAGCACCTGGTGGCGGTAGTCGGCCGACCGGTACAGGAAGGCCATCAGCACCGGCGCGCTGGTGAGCTGGGCAATGGTGACGGCCCCCGGCAGCAGCCGGGCCCGGCGGCCCACAAACGGAACCTCGACCGTGCGGGCACGGTCGCTGTCCAGCGGCGGTGCGTCGATGGCGACCGTCACCACCTCGTTGGCCCGGAGCACGGCCGCCGCCTGCGCCGCCACCTGGACCCGGCCCGGCCACGGCTCGATGTTCGGCCGGTGCCGGTGGCGCCGCAGCCGCCTGGCGTAGACCAGGTCCCAGAACCGCCGCTCGGCGGCTGACAGCCCGGCCGTGTAGTTGTGCTGCCAGCGCCCGATCGTGGTGACGGCGAAGCCGCTGGCGCCCAGCAGCGAGAACAGGCAGTCGAAGGAGCCGAAGTGGGCCGAGCAGACGACGGCTCCCCTGCCCCCGGCCAGCGCCGCCGCCAGGTGCTCCCGGCCGCGGATCTCGACCAGCCGCCGCAGCGGCTGCGCCCGGCGGCGCAGCCGCATCACGTCGACCGCCTCGCAGGAGGCGAGCCGGAACCACTCCCGGGTCAGCCGGGCCACGGCCGCCGGGCTCAGCTCGTCCCCGAGCACCCGCCGCAGGTTGCGCGCCAGCTCGCTGCGCTTGGCGGGGCGGCACCGGTACTCCCAGTCGCCCCGCCAGCAGGCGAACCGGTATCCGATGGCGGCCGGCAGCAGGGCCAGGAGCGGTGCCGCCACCGCCCAGTACGCCACGCCTTCGACGCTGCGCAGCAGCCTCTCCGCGCGGCCATCAGCCACGTGCGGCTCCCTGCCGCCCCGGCTCACGGGCGCGGAGGTAGGCGCAGATGGTGTCCACGCTCGCGAAATTCTCCGGCAGCAGGTCTGTCTCGCCGACGGTGATCCCGAACCGCTCCTCGACGAAGACCACCAGCCTGAGCAGGCTGAGCGAGTCGAGGATGCCGCTGTCCAGCAGCGACGTGTCGTCCGCCAGCGGCAGCAGCGCCGGGTCCTGCACGAGTTCCCGGCTGATGTAGTCGTTGATGACCTTCTCCACCCTGAGCACCTTCCTGTGTGTCGGATAACGCCTTGTCGGTGACTTGCTCCCGGGCGAGGCCGGCGCGGTCGACCTTGCCGGTTGAGGTTCTCGGCAGCTCCGCGCGGAACTCGACCACGTCCGGCACCATGTAGCCGGGCAGCCACTGGCGGCAGTGGTCCCGCAGCTGCTCGCGGGTCAGGCCGCCCGCGCGGTCCGCGGCGACAACCGCCCGGAGGCGGCTGCCCAGCAGCTCATCCGCCACCGGCAGCACCGCCGCCTCCCGGATGTCGGGGTGCCGGTAGAGAGCGGCTTCCACTTCTCCCAGCTCCACCCGGTAGCCGCGGATCTTCACCATGCTGTCGCGGCGGCCGAGATAGACGTAGTTCCCGTCCGGGTCCAGGGTCACCAGGTCACCGGTCCGGTACACCGGCTCGCCGGGCTCCGCCCGCAGCGCGCTGCGGACCAGTACCTCCCGGGTCCGGTCCGGCTGGCCCCAGTAGCCGCGCATCAGCGAGGGACCCCGCACGTACAGCTCGCCTTCCTCCCCCGGCGCCGACACCCGGCGGCCCGCCGCGGTGACCGCGAACACCTCGGTGTTGGCGCAGGCCTTCCCGATCGGGGCCGGGCCGTCGCCGGCTGCGCCCGCTGGCACCTCGAACGCCGTGCACACATTGGTCTCGGTCGGCCCGTACCAGTTGAGGTAGCGCGGGTGCGGCAGCTCGGCCATGAGCCTGGTGAGGTGCTTCGGCGGGAACACCTCCCCGGCGAAGATCACCGTCCGCAGGCGTGACAGGTCGAACCGGCGCAGGCTGCCGTAGCCGGCCAGCAGGGTGAGCACCGACGGCACCGAGTACCAGACGGAGACCCGCTCCTGCGCCAGCCACTCCGCGATCCGCACCGGGAACGTCGCCGCGCCCCTGGGAAGCACGGCCAGGCACGCGGCGGCCCGGCAGGTCGCGAAGACGTCGAACACCGACAGGTCGAAGTGGAGCGGCGCCGGGCTGCAGACGCGATCCTGCTCGCCGAGCCCGGCGGCGGCCGCCGCCCACTCCACGAACGTGAGCGAGTTGCGATGGGAGATCATCACCCCTTTCGGGGTGCCGGTCGACCCGGACGTGTACAGGATGTACGCGAGGTCGGTCTCGATCGCGCGCTCGCCCGCCAGCGGCTCTGCGGGCTCCGCGGCCACCGCGGCCCACGGCACGATGGCGGCGCCCCCGGCTGGGGCGGTGCCCCCCGCCGCCTTTCCCGGGCGGCCGGGAATGCCCGCTTCCACGACGCTGCGCAGCGCGGGAGCGCTGCCGGCCAGGGCGGCGGCCTGGGGCGTGCGCTGCTCGTCGGCCACGATCACGGCCATGCCGCTGTCGCGCACGAGGTAGCCGAGCCGCCCGGCGGGCGCCTGCGGGTCGAGCGGCACATAGCAGGCGCCAGCCTTCAGCGCCCCGTAGATCGCGATCACCGAGGCGGCCGACTTGGGGGAAAGGATCCCCACCCGGTCGCCGGGTGCCACCCCCAGCCGCAGCAGCGCCCGGGCCATCTTGTTGCTTAGCC
>DASQSC010000633.1:0-2041 GCA_035642555.1 Streptosporangiaceae bacterium
GTCCGGCCGCAGCAGCCCGGTCATCATCGACAGCGAGGTGGTCTTCCCGGCCCCGTTCGGCCCGACCAGCCCGGCCAGCGAACCGGCCGCGATCTCCAGGTCGATGCCGGCCACGGCCTCCTTGGCGCCGAAGCTCTTGCGTAGCCCGCGGACCGCGATGGCCGGCTCGCTCATTTTCTTCCTCCGAGCTTGTAGGCGATGGTCAGTGGCTGCTGGCCGGCTGAAGCCCGCGCGCCCGTCCCGGTGATGACGTAATCATCGGCAACCTCGCGGAGGACCGCCAGGCCGTCTGCCCGGGCGCCGGCTGTTGCCCGGCTACTCGCCGGCGAGCTGGCGGTGCACGGCCTGACCTCCGTCATCGCCGGGGAGGCCCGCGCCGTCCAGCTCTTCGGCCGCTACCGCGGCACCATCCGCGCCCCGGGGCTGCACTGGGTCAACCCGTTCGCCCGCAGGCGCCGGGTGTCGGTGCGGATCCGCAACCATGAGACCGCGGTGGCCAAGGTCAACGACGCCGACGGCAACCCGATCGCCTCCAGCTACCCCTACACCAGCCCGGACGGCGACGTGCTCTCGCTCCGCGGCAACGCCGAGGAGATCACCCAGCGGCTGTCGACGGAGATCGCGGACCGCGTCCGCCCGGCCGGGGTGACGATCATCGAATCGCGCCTGACCCGGCTGTCCTACGCGCCGGAGATCGCCCAGGCCATGCTGCGCCAGCAGCAGGCAAGCGCGGTCGTCGGCGCGCGGCAGCGGGTCGTGGAGGGGGCCGTGGGCATGGTCCGGCTGGCGCTGGCGCGGCTGGAGGAGGAGGGCGTCGTCGAGCTGGACGAGGAGCGCAAGGCCGCGATGGTCTCCAACCTGCTCGTGGTGCTGTGCAGCGAGCAGGCGACCCAGCAGGTCGTCAGCACCGGCTCGCTCTACCAGTGACCTCACCGGACGGCAGGGCGGTAACCCGGTGACCGAGCGCAAGAGCATGCTGCTGCGGCTCGACCCGGCCGTCCATGACGCCCTGGCCCGGTGGGCCGCCGACGAGCTGCGCAGCACCAACGCCCAGATCGAGTTCCTGCTGCGCCGCGCGCTGGCCGCCGCCGGGAGGCTGCCCGGGCAGGCGGGGCCGATGCGGCCCCGCGGGCGGCCCCGAGAGCCGGGCTGAGCCCCGGCCGGGTTCCCGGCCCGGCTCAGGCCGGCATAGGAGTGCAGGCCCTTGATGAGCAGGCTGACCACGACCGTGTTGAAGATCAGGCACCCGAACCCGATCAGCTGGATGTAGGCGGCCCGGCGTCCCCGCCAGCCTGCGGTGGCACGCGCGTGCAGGTAGCCCGCGTACACCACCCAGGTGATGAAAGCCCAGGTCTCGGTGGGGTCCCAGCCCCAGTACCGGCCCCAGGCCTCGTCCGCCCAGATCGCGCCGGCGATGATGCCGAAGGTCCAGAGCGGGAAGGCGAACACCGCCATCCGGTAGGAGAGCTGGTCGATCACCTTCGGTTCCGGCAGGATGCGGAAGACCGCCGCGGCGCGGGCCGGCAGTCCCGCGGCCACCCGCTTGACGTTCCGGTCAGCGAGCAGGTAGACGCACGCCAGCAGGGTGCCCACCACGAAGCCCCCGGTCGCCAGCGTGATCGCGGTGACGTGGATGGCCAGCCAGTAGGACATGAGCGCGGGGGCGAGCTGCCCGGCGGGGGTGTAGATGACCGTTTCCGCCAGCCCGAGCAGCACCACCACCGGGCCGAGCACGAACATGCCGAGCCGGTAGGCGCGATACCGCAGCATGAGCACGACGAAGAAGACCATCGCGACGCAGGTGACCGTGGTGACGAACTCGTACATGTCGCCCCACGGCACCCGGTGCACGGCGAGCCCGCGGCTGACCACGCCGACGACATGCGCCGCCAGCCCGGCTACGGTCAGCGCCACGGCCGCCCGGACCCACCGGCCCATCGGCCGGGTGCGCTGCCCCCCGGCGGGGACAGCACCCGGATCGCCCGGACCGGCACTGGCTCCGGGCCCGGCGCCTGCTGCGGCACCTTCGGCGGGGCCGGCC
>DASQSC010000634.1:0-2310 GCA_035642555.1 Streptosporangiaceae bacterium
CAGGCACGGCGGACCGCGCCCGCGCTGGCAGGCCAGCCTGGCCCGGCCAGGGCAACCAGCCGCCGCCTGCGGACTGCCCCCTGACCCGTCGGCCCGGACGGGCGAGGCCAGGGCAGTCTGCCGCCGTTGCGGCCCCCTGACCGGCCCGGGCCCGTCCGTGGACGGTCCGGCCCGTCCACGGACGGCCCCGGGCGCGCTCGAGCACTGCCGGGGCGCGCTCGAGGACGGCCCGGCCCGGACCCGCCGGGCCGGGCCGTCCTCGGCGGCCAGAAGACGAGTGCAAACCCCGAGCTATAGTTTGGCGTGCGCTGTGATTGCGGTGGCGGGACGGGCTGTCGTGGCCGCGCTGGCTGAGCTGCTCGACCGCTGGCAAGCCGACCTGGCCGCCTGGGCGATCCCGGATCACATCACCGCGACCGTCCCGGATTCGCCATGGGTGCTGCCCCGCGAGGTCTTCGCGCGCCGGGCGGACCGGCAGCACCGGGGACCCGGCGGGCCGTCCTACGAACGGGCCCGGGAGGCGCTGGCGCCCGCTGGCAGCGTCCTCGACATCGGCTGCGGCGGCGGCGCTGCCAGCCTGCCGCTCGGTCCGGCAATCACCGAGCTCACCCTGGTCGACGCCGATGAGGCAATGCTCGGCATGGCTGCCGAGCGGGCCCGCGCCGCCGGGGTCAGCACCCGGCCGGTCGCCGGGCGGTGGCCGGACGTGGCGGGAGAGATACCCCATGCCGACGTGGTGACCTGCTACAACGTCCTCTACAACGTGCCTGACCTGGGCCCCTTCCTGACCGCGCTGACCAGCCATGCCCGCCGCCGGGTGGTCGTCGAGATAACCGCCGGCCACCCCCTCGCCTCGCTCAACCCGTTGTGGCAGCGGTTCTGGGGCCTGACACGGCCGCAATCCCCAACCTCTGATGACGTCCTGGACATCCTGGCTGCGATGAGCGTCCGGGCGCGGCAGACTAAATGGAGCCGCCCGGCCGAGGCCGACTATCACAGCATGGCGGAACTGGTGGAGGTCACCAGGCGCCGGCTGTGCCTGCCGCCCGACCGGGCCGGTGAAGTCGAAGCTGCGTTGCTGGCGGCGGGAGCTGACCATGGGCGCCCCGGTGACCTGGGAACATCCGGACGTGATGTGGTCACGATGTGGTGGGAGGACACCCCGTGAACGAATGGCCAGCAGGCTGGTTCCGTGAACAGAAGCCGGGCGCGGCGCCGGGAGCATCCGGCGGCAGGCCGGGCGCGAGGGCCGAGCCGCCGGCCCGGATGCAAGGTGGCGGCCAGGCCGGGTCGGCCGGCGCCACCGGCCCGATGAGCTCCATGAGCGCCTGGCCCAGCCAGCCGCCGGCCCGGGACTACGGGGCGGGGACTGCTGCGCCCCCCACCCCCGCACGTGGCCCGCTGTCCGGGGGATTCCGAGGCGGCCCCCGGCCACGCCGACGTCGCCGGTGGCCCAAGATCATCGGGCTGGTGGTGGTGGTCGCGCTGATCCTGGTCGTGGCCGGTTACTTCTACCTTGACTCCCAGTTGCACCGGCAGAACGTGCTGGCTGACTACTCGAGCCGGCCCGCCGCCGGCGCCGGCTCGAACTGGCTGATCACCGGCTCGGACAGCCGCCAGGGCCTGACCCACTGGCAGGAGAACCACTACTCGACCGGCCACGACGTCAGCGGCAAGCGCTCCGACACGGTGATGGTTCTGCACATGCCCTCCAACGGCGAGCCTCCGGTGCTGGTGAGCATCCCCCGCGACTCCTACGTGCCGATCCCCGGCAACGGCTGGAACAAGATCAACGCCGCCTACTCGTTCGGCGGTCCCAAGCTGCTCGCTCAGACCGTCCAGAACGCCACCGGGCTGCGCATCGACCACTACATGAGCATTGGGTTCGGCGGGCTGGTGCGGGTGGTGAACGCCGTCGGCGGCGTGCGGATGTGCTTCAAGACGGCGGTCCAGGACTCCTACTCAGGCCTGCACCTCAAGCCGGGCTGCCACACGCTGAGCGGCGGGCAGGCGCTGAGCTTCGTCCGCGACCGCCACAGCTTCGGTACCAGCGACTTGCAGCGGGTCCAGGACCAGCGGGTCTTCATGGCAGCGCTGCTGCGCAAGCTGACCAGCCCGGGCACGATGCTGAACCCGTTCTCCTCCATCCCGGCCGCCTTCGGCGCGACGGGGGTCCTCACCGTGGACCGCGGTACCCACCTGTACCAGCTCATGCAGGTCGCGTTCGCGCTCCGCCACCCCAAGACGACAACCGTCCCCATCAGCGGGTCGGTCTACTCTCCGGCGGCGGGCGACGCCCTGCAGTGGGAT
>DASQSC010000635.1:0-8819 GCA_035642555.1 Streptosporangiaceae bacterium
CGCCGGCTCCGCCACCGCCGGCTCCGCCCCGGCCCGCTCCATCCCGGCAGGCTGCCCCGAGACCGGCCCCGCCGGCCGCGGGCGGCGGGGCTGACGGCGGCTTCTGGTCGCGGCCCGCCCCTGGCGCTCAGCCCGCGGACGAGGACGACGACCGGAGCTTCTGGTCGCGCGGCAGCGGGCAGTGACGATGCCCGCCGGTGCCGGGGACCTGCCAGCCCAGCCCGTGATCACCCTGCTCAGCCGGCCGGGCTGCCATCTGTGCGAACAAGCGCGCGAGGTGATCGCCCGGGTCGCGGCCGAGCTGGGCGTCAGCTGGGAGGAACGCGACATCACCAGGTCCGAGCGCGACCTCCGCGAGTACGGGGAGCAGATCCCGGTCACGCTGATCAACGGGATCCAGCACGACTACTGGCGGGTCAGCGAGGAGCGGCTGCGGGCCGCGCTGACGTCCGCCGGTTAGGCCCGTCCCCCGGGTCCTGCCTGGTGGCCGACTTTGTGCAAACGTTCACAAGGGCGTACCGTGAAAGGCAGTGATTCCTGGCGGTGCTCCCCGAGCTCCGCTCCCTTGCGTTCACACCAGGAGCGCCCTGCGCATGTCCCGCCGTCCAGCGCCACCACGCGGCAATCAGGGCATCCCGGAGGCGACCATCGCGCGCCTGCCGGTCTACCTGCGGGTCCTCTACGCGTGCGGCGAGCAGGGCATCGCCACCGTGTCCAGCGAGGAACTGGCGGCGGCGGCGGGGGTCAATTCGGCCAAGCTCCGCAAGGACCTGTCCCACCTGGGGTCCTACGGCACCCGCGGGGTGGGCTACGACGTGGAGTACCTCGTCTACCAGATCTCCCGCGAGCTGGGCCTGACGCAGGACTGGCCGGTCGTCATCGTGGGAGCGGGCAATCTCGGCCGCGCGCTCGCGAACTACGGCGGCTTCGCCTCCCGCGGCTTCCGCATCGCCGCCGTGCTCGACTCCGACCCGGCCGTGATCGGCACCGAGGTGGCCGGGCACATCATCCAGGGCGCCGACCAGATCGAGCAGGTGGTGGCACAGCACCGGGTGTCGATCGGGGTCATCGCCACCCCGGCGTCGTCGGCGCAGGCCGTCTGCGACCGGCTGGTCGCGGCCGGGGTGACGAGCATCCTCAACTTTGCGCCTATGGTGCTTAACGTGCCAGCAGGTGTGGACGTGCGTAAGGTCGACCTGTCCATCGAATTGCAGATTCTTGCTTTTCACGCCCAGCGGAGGTCGGTGGTGCGCGTCTCCGAAGATGGCAGGCCGTCCTACCGGAACCAGGCCGGGCCAGCTCACCAGAACGGCGATGCGGTCGCCACGGCGGGCGGGGTGATGCCGGCAGCCGTTCCCGGTAATGCCACGCAGGCACAGGTGACGGGTTCATGAGCGTCCTGGTCGTCGGCCTCAGCCACCGCAGCGCGCCCGTCACCACCCTGGAACGCGCCGTGGTCAGCGGCGACACTCAGGTCAAGCTGCTCCGCGACGTCTACCAAGCCGAGCATGTGGCCGGCACGTTCGTGGTCTCGACCTGCAACCGGGTGGAGGTCTACGCCGAGGTCGGCAAGTTCCACGGCGGCCTGTCCGCCATCTCCGACCTGCTGGCGCGGTACTCGGGCATCCCGCTGGCCGACCTCACCCCGCACCTGTACGTGCACTACGAGGACCGGGCGGTGCAGCACCTGCTGACCATGGCCAGCGGTCTCGACTCGATGGTGGTGGGCGAGAGCCAGATCCTCGGGCAGGTGCGGCAGGCGCTGGCGCTCGCCCGGGACCAGGGGACGCTCAGCCGCCTGCTCCGCGACGCGGGCGCGCTGGCGCTGCGCGCGGCCAAGCGCGCGCAGGCAGAGACCGGGATCGGCCGGGCGGGCGCGAACCTGGTGAACGTCGGCATCCAGCTCGCCGTGTCCAGTGCCCGGCCGCCGGCCGCCGCTGACCCCGCCGGGCTGCTGGCGGGCCTGCGGGTGCTGGTGCTGGGGGCGGGCTCGATGAGCTCGCTCGCGGTCGCCACCGCCGCCCGGATGGGTGCCGCCCACATCAGCGTGGCGAACCGCACCCGGGACCGGGCCCGGCGGCTCGCGGCTTCCGTCTCCGGTAGCGTGGCCGACCTGCATGACCTGGTGCCGGCGCTGGCCGCCGCCGACCTGGTGATCTCCTGCACCGGCGCCACGGGCGTGGTGATCACCGCCGAGATGGCGGTGCAGGCGCAGGCGCAGCGCAGGGCCGCGGCCGGCGCTGGCAGTACGCCTGCCGGCCCGCTGACCCTGCTCGACCTGGCGCTGCCGCGGGACGTGGATCCCGCCGCGGCGGACCTGCCCGGCCTGGTCCTGGTGGGCCTGGAGACGCTGGGCGAGGCCGGGACCGCGCTCGGTGCCGTGCACGGCAGCGAGGTGACGGCCGTCCGGGCCATCGTCACCGAGGAGTTCACCGCCTGGACCTCCGCCACCCAGGCCGCCAGGGTGGCGCCCACCGTGGTGGCGCTGCGCGCCAAGGCCGCCGACGTGGTGACGGCCGAGCTGGCGCGGCTGGACGGCAAGCTCGGCTCGCTGGACGCCAGGGCGCACGACGAGATCGGCCGGGCGATGCGGCGGGTGGTGGACAAGCTCCTGCACGCCCCCACGGTCCGGGTCAAGGAACTGGCGGGCTCGCCCGGCGGCGACTCCTACGAGGCCGCCCTGCGGGTGCTGTTCGACCTGGATCCGCAGGCGATCGACGCCGTCACCCGGGCGGACGCCGGCCTGGTGGATCCCGCGGCACGGGACGACGCGCCCCGGCGGGAGGCGGGTCAGTGAGCCGGCCGCTGCGGCTGGGCACCCGCAAGAGCCCGATGGCCATGGCCCAGTCCGGGCAGGTGGCCCGGCTGCTCGCGGAGCGCGCCGGGGCCGAGGCGGAGCTGGTCGGACTCAGCTCGTTCGGGGACGTCACCCGGGCGGACCTGGCGCATATCGGCGGGACCGGGGTCTTCGTGAGCGCGCTGCGGGAGAGCCTGCTCGCGGGCGAGACCGACCTCGCCGTCCATTCCCTCAAGGACCTGCCAGTCCGCGAGCTGCCCGGAGTCACCCTCGCCGCCGTCCCGGCCCGGGACGACCCGCGGGACGCGCTGGCCGCCCGGGACGGCGGCAAGCTGGCGGACCTGCCGGCCGGAGCCAGGATCGGCACCGGCGCGCCGCGGCGCGCCGCCCAGCTCCGGCTGCTGCGGCCGGACGTGCACCCGGTCCCGGTCCGGGGCAACGCCGGCACCCGGCTGGCCAAGATGGAGTCCGGGGAGCTCGACGCGGTGCTGCTCGCCTACGCAGGGCTGGCCAGGATCGGCCGGCTGGACGCAGTCACCGAGGTCTTCGACCCCGCTGACATGCTGCCAGCGCCCGGCCAGGGCGCGCTCGCGGTGGAATGCCTCACCAGCCGGGACGACCTGGTCGCGCTGCTCGCCCGGATCGACGACCCGGCCACCCGGGCCGCGGTCACCGCGGAGCGGGCCGTGCTCGCCGCGCTCATGGCCGGCTGCAGCGCGCCGGTTGGCGCCTACGCCGCCGGAATGGGCACACTCCACCTGACGGCCGTTGCCGCTGGCGGCGACGGCCAGCCCGCGGTGCGGGCGAGCGCCAGCGGCCCGCCGGCGCAGGCCGGCCAGCTTGGCCGCGATGTGGCAGCCGAGCTGCTGCGAAGGGGCGCCGCTGGGTACATGAACATCTCTGCCGTAGACATCAACGGGGATGATGCCTAGTGAGTCCCACCGCCAAGAAGCCTGCGCCGGGTCACGCCAAGCCGGGCAAATACGGCCTTGTCGCGTTCGTCGGCGCCGGCCCCGGCGACGAGAGCCTGCTCACGCGCCGGGCCGCCGAGCTGCTGGGGCGCGCGGACCTGGTGGCAGGGCCGCCGCAGCTGACCGGGCGGCTCGCGCACCTGGTCCGCGAGGGTGCCACCGTGGCAGGCCCGGACGACCCGGGGCAGGAGCCGGCGGCGCTGGCGAAGGCGGCGAAGGCGGGCCAGGTCGCGGTGCAGCTGTGCGAGGGCGATCCGCTGCTGTTCGGCGGTGCCGCCAGCGCGGCGGCGGCCTGCGCCAAGGCCAGGGTCCCGATCGAGATCGTGCCCGGCGTGCCGACCGCGACCGCCGTGCCCGCCTACGCGGGGATCGCGCTCATCTCCGACCGGGTAGGCAGCGTGCGGATCGTGCACGCGTCGGAGGTCAGCAGGGTGTCGCGGGACCCGCAGGCACCCGGCACGCTCGTGGTGCCTGGCGCCGAGACCGCCCCGGTGGACCTGGCCAAGATGCTGATCGCGGCGGGCTGGCCGGACACCACCCCGTTCGCCATCACCTGGAACGGCACCACCACCGACCAGCAGACCGTGACCGGGGCGCTGGGGACGGCGGCCGCCGATCTCAAGGCGGCCGGGGTGAGCCCGCTCACGGCCACCGGCCCGGCGGTGGCCGTGGTCGGCGACAGCGCTGCCCGCAAGGACCTGGCCTGGTTCGAGTCCAAGCCGCTGTTCGGGTGGCGGGTGCTGGTCCCGCGCACCAAGGAGCAGGCCGCCGCGGTGAGCGAGCGGCTGCGGTGCTACGGCGCGGTGCCAGCGGAGGTGCCCACCATCGCGGTGGAGCCGCCCCGCACCCCGCAGCAGATGGAGCGCGCGGTCAAGGGCCTGGTCACCGGGCGGTACCAGTGGGTGGGATTCACCTCGGTCAACGCGGTCCGCGCGGTGCGGGAGAAGCTCGAGGAGTACGGCCTTGACGCCCGGGCGTTCGCCGGGGTCAAGGTGGCAGCGGTGGGCGAGCAGACCTCAGCGGCGCTGCGCGCCTTCGGGATCAACCCGGACCTGATGCCCGACGGCGAGCAGTCCGCCGAGGGCCTGGCGTCCGCCTGGCCGCCCTATGACGACGTCCTCGACCCGATCAACCGGGTGCTGCTGCCGCGTGCCGACATCGCCACCGAGCAGCTGGTCGCGCGGCTGACCGAGCTGGGCTGGGAGGCCGAGGACGTCACCGCGTACCGGACGGTGCGGGCGGCGCCGCCGCCGGCACCGGTGCGGGAGGCGATCAAGGGCGGCGGATTCGATGCCGTCCTGTTCACCTCCTCCTCCACCGTGCGCAACCTGATCGGCATCGCCGGCAAGCCGCACGCGGTGACGGTGATCGCGGTGATCGGGCCGCAGACTGCGAAGACCGCCGCCGAGTACGGGCTGCGGGTGGACGTGACCGCCCCCAGGGCGTCGGCGACCGCGCTGGTGGACGCGCTTGCCGAGCACGGCGCCGGGCTGCGGGACGCGGCGCTGGCAGCAGGCGAGCCGCTACGCAAGCCCAGCGAGCGGCGGCGCGGAGGCCGCCGCCGGCTCCGGTGACGGAGGGAGCTATGGCAGGATTCCCGGCCGCCAGGCCGCGCCGGCTGCGGCGGACGGCGGCGTTGCGGCGGCTGGCGGCCCAGACCACGGTCACAGCTTCGGACCTGGTGCTGCCGCTGTTCGTGAAGGAAGGGATCAGCCAGCCGCAGCCGGTCGGCGCGATGCCCGGCGTGGTCCAGCACACCCTGGACAGCCTGCGCAAGGCGGTGGCGGAGGCGGCCCAGGCGGGGGTCGGCGGGGTGATACTGTTCGGCATCCCGGCCGCGAAGGACGGGCACGGGTCCGCCGCCGACGACCCGGCCGGGATCATCCAGGCCGCGCTGGGCGTGGTGACCGCGGAGGCTGGCGATGCGCTGGCGGTCATGGCCGACCTGTGCCTGTGCGAGTACACCGACCACGGCCACTGCGGGGTGCTCACCCCGGCCGGCGGCGTGGAAAACGATGCCACCCTGGAGCGGTATGCGGCGATCGCGGTCTCGCAGGCCGCGGCCGGGGCGGATGTGGTCGCGCCGAGCGGCATGATGGACGGCCAGGTCGGGGCGATCAGGTCGGCGCTCGACCGGGCGGGCTACCAGGACACCGTGATCTGCGCGTACGCGGCGAAGTACGCCTCGGCCTTCTACGGCCCGTTCCGGGAAGCGGCCGAGGGCGCGCCGCAGTCCGGCGACCGGGCCGCCTACCAGCAGGATCCCAGCGCCGGGGACGCGCTCCGGGAGATCATGCTCGACCTGGACGAAGGCGCGGACATTATCATGATCAAGCCCGCGCTCCCGTACCTGGACGTGGTGAGCGCCGCGGCCGCCGCGGTGCCGGTGCCGGTAGCGGCCTACCAGGTCAGCGGCGAGTACGCGATGGCGGAGGCGGCGGTGGCGAACGGCTGGCTGGAGCGGGAGCGCGTGATCGCCGAGACGCTGACGTCGATCCGCCGGGCCGGCGCGAGCATCATCCTCAGCTACTGGGCCACTGAGGCCGCCCGCCTGCTGGGCTAGCCGCCGCCGGGCCGGAAGTCGCCGTCGGCCTGGCCCTTGCCCAGGATGACCTGGATGACCTGGATGGCCTGCAGGATCTGCTCGTCGCCGGCGGTGTGGCCGGCGAACCGCAGTTCCCCGCCGCCTTTTGTCAGGAACGGTCAATTATGGTGCGAGTGAGGACCATGGGGGACATCAGGTATCGGGTTGGCCTCAGCCCGGGGGCCGGGTACCTGCCTGCCCGCCGCACCCGGCATCATCGGTAATGGAGGGTCCAGGGCTGGAACGGGAGTGGGCCGATGATGGTCGAGGCGGTGTTTCGCCGCGGCCGCCGCCGGGCCGCCAGCCAGCTGGCAGAGGCCGCCGCCGGATACGCCGCGCGAGGCTGGCCGGTGTGCCTGGGCGCGCACCTGCGGCCGGATTCCGCCCTGCTCGGGGCCTCCGGCCGGGGCCGGGCACGGGAGACCGGACGGGCGTGCTCGTGCGACCGGGTGGGCTGCCCGGCGCCCGGCGCGCACCCCATCTCGCCCGCCTGGCAGCTGGAGGCGTCGGCCGACCCGGACGAGGTGAGCCGCTGGTGGCAGGAGCAGCCGGACGCGAACGTGCTGCTGGTCACCGGCCGGGTGTTTGACGTGCTCGACGTGCCGGCGCCGGCCGGGCCGATCGCGCTGGCCACCATGGACAGCGCGGGCGTCAGCCCAGGCCCGGTCGCGCTGAGCGCCGGCGGCCGGGCCCTGTTCCTGATCGCGACCAGGGGCGTGCCCAACGACGAGGTCGAATGGTGGTCGTGTCACCTGGACTGCGAACCGGATAGCGTGGCGCAGGTGGCCGGCTTGCGCTGGCACTGCCGCAACAGCTATGTGCTGGCGCCGCCATCCCGGTACGGCCGGGGCCTGGCGGCGCACTGGATCCGCACCCCGAGGGAGCACTCATTGCCAGACGCGCTGCGGCTGCTCGAGTTCCTCGCCGATGCCTGCGACGAGGTCGCGCAGTGAGCCACGGCCGGTCGGCGGAGCTTTTCCGGCGGGCCGCCGCGGTGATCCCGGGCGGCGTGAACTCGCCGGTGCGCGCGTTCGGCGCGGTGGGCGGGGTGCCCGTGTTCATGGCCTCCGGGCACGGGCCCTACCTGGTCGACGTGGACGGCCGGGAGCTTGTCGACCTGATCTGCTCCTGGGGGCCCATCGTCCTCGGCCACGCCCATCCGGCGGTGATCGAGGCGGTCACCACGGCCGCGAGGGCCGGGACATCCTTCGGCACCGTCACTGAGCGCGAGGTCGAGCTGGCCGAGGAAATCTGCGCCCGGGCGCCGGTGGAAAAGGTCCGGCTGGTCAACTCCGGCACCGAGGCCACGATGACCGCGGTCCGGCTCGCGCGCGGGTTCACCGGGCGCCGGCTCACCGTGAAGTTCGCCGGCTGCTACCACGGCCATGTGGACTCGCTGCTGGCGGCGGCCGGGTCCGGGGTCGCCACGTTCGGGCTGCCGGACTCGCCCGGGGTGACCGGCGCCGCGGCAGCCGACACGCTGGTGCTGCCCTACAACGACGCGCTGGCGGTGCGGCAGGCGTTCGTGGAGCACGGGCGGCAGATCGCGTGCGTGATCACCGAGGCGTGCCCGGCCAACATGGGCGTGGTGCCGCCCGCTGGCGGCTTCAACGAGCTGCTCGCCGGGCTGTGCGACGAGTACGGCGCGCTGCTCATCATGGACGAGGTGCTGACCGGCTTCCGGGTCACCCGATCGGGCTGGTACGGCCGGCAGGGCGTCGCCGGCGACCTGATGACGTTCGGGAAGGTCATGAGCGGCGGGACGCCGGCGGCGGCGTTCGGCGGCCGGGCCGAGATCATGGACCGGCTGGCGCCGGCGGGCCCGGTCTACCAGGCGGGCACCCTGTCCGGGAACCCGCTGGCCACCGCCGCCGGGCTGGCCACGCTGCGGGCCTGCACGCCGGAGGTGTACGCGCGGCTGGACGAGGCCGCGGCCGCCATCGCCAAGCTGACCGCCAGCGCGCTCGATGCGGCCGGGGTGCCGTTCCGGCTGCAGGAGGCGGGCAACCTGTTCTCGTTCTTCCTCGGCACCAGCCAGCCGGTGCGGGACTACGGCGAGGCGCGCGGCCAGTCCGGCGCGGCCTACGCCGCGTTCTTCCACGCGATGCTGGCCGGCGGGGTCTACCTGCCGCCGTCGCCGTACGAGGCGTGGTTCGTGTCGGCAGCCCACGACGACGACGCGATCACCCGGATCGCCGACGCGCTCCCGCCCGCCGCCCGGGCGGCCGCTGAGGCATTGGCGTGACCGGGGCCTGGGAGGGCCGGCCACCCGGGGCCGCACCCAGCGGTACCACCGTGGTGCACCTGCTCCGCCACGGCGAGGTGCACAACCCGCGGGACGTGCTGTACGGCAGGCTGCCGGGCTACCGGCTGTCCGAGGACGGCCGGGTGATGGCCAAGGCCGCGGCGGACTTCCTGGCCGGCCGGGACGTCGCGGTGCTGCTGTCGTCCCCGCTGGAACGGGCAA
>DASQSC010000636.1:0-5940 GCA_035642555.1 Streptosporangiaceae bacterium
CTACGGCGCGGTCGCCGCGGCGGGCGGGCGGATCTGGGTCTTCGGCGGCCAGGTGCCCGGCGGCTACACCAGCGTGATCCAGCGGGTGAGCCCGGCGGCCGGGCACGCGGCGGTGGCCGGCCGGCTGCGCCACCCGCTGGCCGGGGCGAGCGCCGTCACTATCGGCGGCCGGATCTACCTGGCCGGCGGCCAGCGGGCGCTGGGCAGCGGCCGGACGGCAGGCCCGTCAGGACCGCTGGTCACCAGCCGGGCCGTGCTCGCCTACCGGCCGGGCACCGGCAGGCTCACCCGGGCCGGGCGGCTGCCGGCACCGGTCGCCTACGCCGGCGCCGCCGCGGCTGACGGTAGTGTCTTCCTCGTCGGCGGCGAGAACGACGAAGGGCGGCAGGTCCCCACCGTGACGAGGCTGCGACTGGTTCCCCGGGCCACGCCGGCGCCGGGACGGTCATGACGGCGGACGCCGCGTTCTCCGACGCCGCCCGCTGGTATGCGGGACTGCCGACCATGTATGGCTCGGCGGCGGCGCTGATCACCGATCCAGCGGGCCAGGTGCTGCTGGTCAAGCCCAACTACCGCGACTACTGGAGCCTGCCGGGCGGCATCATGGAGCACGGCGAGCCGCCGCACGAGGCGTGCGCCAGAGAGGTGGCCGAGGAGGTGGGGATCCCCATCACCCCGGGGCCGCTGCTGGTCGTGGACTGGGCACCGCCCGCCGGGGAGCGGCCGCGCTCGGTGGTGTCCTTCGTGTTCGACGGCGGCACCCTGCCCGACCCCGGCGTGATCCGGCTGCAGGCTGACGAACTGGATGCCTTCCGGCTTGTCAGCCCCGGCGAGGAGGCAGCCGGGTACCTGCCGCCGTTCCTGCTCGGCCGGGTGCGGGCGGCGGTGGAAGCCCGGGGCCGCGGGCAGGTCGTCTACCTGCCGGCGGCGGGCCCGGCCGGCTGACTCCGGCTCCGGCGGGTGGCCGATGGGACGCTAGCGCTGCTGGGCAGAAGTATGCAGGCGTTTGGGCTTCGTTGTTGCCGCCGGGAGAATGTCGGTGGCGGGTGATGTGCTGGGGTCATGCCACGGCGCCGGGACCTCACAGCTTCACGGGTGGTGTATCGCACTGCCCGGGTTGGGCTGCGCCTGACGCGTGCCCAGCGGCGGCGTCTGCTGGGCCTGCTGGTATCGGCGGGGGATGTGTGGGCGTGCGTGTTAGAGGTCAACGCCTGGCGGGCCCGCCGGGACCGCCCCTTGGCCGGCTATCAGGAGTTGTGCCGGGAGCTGACCGCCTCCGGGCCGGGGACGTTCGGGGAGCTGGACGTGACCGGTGGCCGGTCAGTGCTGCGCCGCTATTCCGATGCGTGGTTTGCCGCGGCGAAGCGCCGCAAGGCGGGAGATGCGGCAGCGCGGTTCCCGCGCCGCCGTCGGCGGATGGTGCCGGTCCGATGGTATGCGGGCACGTTCGGCCTGGACGGGCGGCGGCTACGAGTCCCGGTGGCCAGGGGCTGCCCGCCGCTGGCGGTGCGGCTGGACAGGGACCTGCCTTACCCGGCCGATCAGATCCGGTCAGTGACGCTGCTGTATGACGCCGGGCGGCTGTGGGCGGACGTGACCGCTGAGATCCGGGTTGTGCAGTACCCAGACGGCGAGGGGCCGGACCGCTCCCGGGTGGCCGGGGTGGATCTGGGCATCATCCATCCCTACGCGCTCGCGGCACCGGATGGCCAGGCGCTGCTGGTATCCGGGCGGGCGGTCCGTGCCGAGTGCCGGCAGCACCTGCGCGACGCCAGGGCCCGGCGGCGCGCCGTGGCCCGCAGAGCACCCAGGCCCGGCCAGCAAGGCTCACGCCGGTGGCGCCAGCACCGGCGGCGGCAGCGGGCAGTGGAGGCCCGGCATAGGCGGCGAGTCCGCCAAGCCCAGCACGAAGCCGCCAAGACCGTCATCACCTGGGCCGTTGAACACCGGATCGGCACGCTGGCGGTCGGTGACCCTCGTGGCGTCCTCGCCCTCAAGGCGGGGCGGCGACACAACGGGCGCACCCGCGCCTGGCGGGTCGGCCACCTGCTGCGCGCCCTGCGGGACAAGGCCGAGGCTGCCGGGGTCAAGTTCGTCTTGGTGGATGAGCGAGGCACCTCCTCCACCTGTCCCCGATGCGCTAGACGCATCCCTCGCCCCCCGGAAGGATCATGTCCTGCCCGCACTGCGGGCTCACCGGGCACCGCGACCTGCTCGCGGCCGCCAGCATCGCCGCCCGCGCGGGTGGCGGCATCACGTCGGCTAACCGCCCGGCCGACGTCACGCACCGCCGCGCCGGGACACACCTGCCAGGCGTGTCGCCAGCACGACGTGACCCCCGCCGCCGCGCCCATAACCGCGGCGCCCGAGGGTCCCTGGCCGGCCCCGGCCCGCCCCGCCCAGCCCGTCCCGGGGCCAGGCGGGGAGTCGCTCGCCCCACGGCGAGGAGCGCGTAAACACGCGACTGTAGTTACGTGCTGGAGCACTAGTAGCGGAATGCCGCCGGGGCCGCTTGCACCTCGGCCACCGGGACGATCTCCATGCCAAGCGGCAGCAGCGAGATCGGGATGATCTTGAAATTGGCGAGCCCGAGCGGGATCCCGATGATGGACAGGCACAGGGCGATGCCGGTGATCAGGTGCCCGATGGCCAGCCACCAGCCGAACAGGATCACCCAGATGACGTTGCCGATCAGCGAGGCCGGCCCGGCGTGCGGCCGGGGCGCGATCGTGCGGCCGAACGGCCACAGCACGAACGCCGCGATCCGGAACGCCGCGATCCCCAGCGGGATCGTGACAATCAGGAAGAACAGAACAAAGCACACCAGGCCGGCGATCGCATAGCCGATGGCCATCCACAGCCCGCACAGCACCAGCCAGATGACGTTCAGGATGGTCCTCATCGCGCCGCCCCCGTCCCCCGTCGGCCAGCGTGAACCACCAGTTTACCCATGCCCGATGATCAAACGATCGGGTCACACCTGGCTACACCAATCGTTTGATCATCACCGGGGCAAGCCGCCGCGGGGCCCGGACTCAGTCCTTGCGTCCGGTCAGGGCCAGGCTCAGGCCGAGGCCGATCATCGCCAGCCCGCCCAGGCCGCCGACCAGTTCCAGCCGCTTCGGTGAGGTCGCGAACCAGGAACGGACAGCGCTGGCGGCCAGGCCCCAGGCGCTGTCACAGATCAGCCCGATCGGGAGCGACACCAGGCTGAGGATGATCAGCTGGAGCGGGATGTGCCCGGCGGCGCGGTCGGCGAACTGCGGGAGCACCGCCGCGAACAGGACGTACGCCTTGGGATTGGCGACCCCCACGGTGAAGCCCTCGGCAACCGCCCGCCAGCCGCCGGTGCGACCGGGGCCGGCTTCGAGCGCGGCGCCCAGCGACCGCCGGTGCCGGACCGCCTGGACGCCCAGCCACGCCAGGTAGGCCGCACCCGCCAGTTTCACGACCGTGAACGCCAGCGCCGAGCGCTGGACCAGCGCGCCCACCCCGAGCGCCACGCTCACCGCCACCACCTGGACGCCGGTCACGTTCCCCAGCACCGAGGCCAGTGCCGTCCGGCGGCCGTGCGCCAGCGCCCGCCCCACCACGAACAGCACGCTGGGGCCCGGGATCGCGATCACGATCAGGCAGGTCAGGCTGAAGGCGAGCAGCTGGGCACCGGAAACCACCCGGTCACCCTATCCGGCACCCGCTCGCGCCGCCCGGCGGCACCGGCCCGCTCCGCCCCGGGGCACCGGCCCGCTCCGCCCAGGCGGCACCGGCTCGGTCCGCCCCTGCGGCACCGGTGCCGCTGGCCACGGCCTAGGCCAGCCCGAGCAGCGGGTCCAGGCCGACCGTGAGCCCGGCGGGCAGCGAGGCCAGGCCCCGGATCGCGAGCAGCACGCCCGGCATGAACGAGGCCCGGTCCAGCGAGTCGTGCCGGATGGTGAGGGTCTCTCCGTGCCCGCCGAGCAGGACCTCCTGGTGCGCCAGCAGCCCGGCCAGCCGGACCGAGTGGACGTGCACCCCGTCCACCACCGTCCCCCGGGCCCCCTCGGCGGCGGTCACGGTGGCATCCGGCGGCGGGCCCAGGCCGGCCCCGGCGCGGGCCTGCCCGATCAGCGTCGCCGTCCGGGACGCGGTGCCCGACGGCGCGTCGGCCTTGGCCGCGTGGTGCAGCTCGATGACCTCAGCCGATTCGAAGAACCGGGCGGCCTGCGCGGCGAACCGCAGCATCAGCACCGCGCCAACCGAGAAGTTCGGCACGACCAGGCACCGCGCCGCGGGGGCGGCGGCCAGCCATTCGGTTACCTGCGCCAGCCGCGGCTCATCGAACCCGGACGTGCCGGCCGCCGTGGCCAGGCCCTGGCCGATGCACCAGCGCAGGTTGTCCATGACCGCGCCGGGGTGGGTGAAGTCCACTACCACGTCGCAGCCTGCCAGCGGATCACGGCTGTCGCCCTGGTCGACCTCGGCGGCGACCGTCATCCCGTCGGTGGCGGCGACCGTGCGGCACACCTGCGATCCCATGCGCCCCTTGGCGCCGAGCACGCCAACCTTGATCATTTCGCAACCCCTCCCCCCGGGGCGGCCCGGGCAGCGGCACGCGGTCAGCCGAGCGCGGCGGTGAAGGCAGCGGCGTCGTCGAACGGCCCGACCACGGCAAGCGCCTTGGGATTCGCGAGTACCTGCGCCGCCACCTCGCGCACGTCGTCGTGGGTGACCGCGTCGATGGCCGCGAGTATCTCCTCGACCGGCTCCAGCCTCGGGTATACCAGTTCCGACTTGCCGAGACGGCTCATCCGCGACGACGGGTCCTCCAGGCCGAGCACGATGGAGCCGCGCAGCTGCCCCTTGCCGCGATCCAGCTCGGCGTCGGTGAGGCCGTCGGCGGTGATCCGGGCGACCTCTTCCTGGCAGATCGCCAGCACCTCCTCGGCCTTGGACGGCAGGCACCCGGCGTACAGGCCCCAGATCCCGGTGTCGGCGTGCTGGGACGCGAAGCTGTACACCGCGTACGCCAGGCCGCGCTTCTCCCGGATCTCCTGGAACAGGCGCGACGACATGCCGCCGCCCAGCGCGGCGTTGAGCACCCCGAGCGGGAACCGGCGGTCGTCGGTCCTGGCCACGCCCTGGCAGCCGAGGACCAGGTTGGCCTGCTCGATGCCGCGGGAGACCAGCCGCACACCGGTCCCGGCCGGATGCCCGTCCGGCCCGGCCATGGCGGCCAGCCGCGGCGCGGCCGGCGCCGCCTCCCCGGCCAGCACCGGGGCGAAGGCGCGGCGGATATCGGCGACGGCCGTGTCGTGATCGACGTTCCCCGCCACCGCCACCACCAGCTGGTCCGGGGTGTACCTGGCGGTGTAGTGCTCGGCGATCTGGTCCCTGGTGATCCCGTTGATGGAGCCGGCGGTGCCGAGGATCGGCCGCCCGAGCGGGCTGTCGCCGAAAAGCTGGGCGGCGAACGCCTCGTGCACGGCATCGGCCGGATCGTCCTCGTTCATCGCGATCTCGTCCAGGATCACGCCGCGCTCGGCGTCCACGTCCCTCGGCTCCAGCAGCGAGCCAGCCACCATGTCCGAGAGCACGTCGATCGCCAGCGGCAGGTCCTCGTCGAGCACCCGCGCGTAGTAGCAGGTGTACTCCTTCGTGGTGAAGGCGTTCATCTCGCCGCCGACCGCGTCCATCTCCGAGGAGATGTCCAGCGCCGTGCGCCGCGCGGTGCCCTTGAACAGCAGGTGTTCCAGGTAGTGCGCCGCGCCGGCCACCGCGGTGGGTTCGTCTCGCGAACCCACCGCCACCCACATACCCACGGCAGCCGAGCGGGAGCCAGCCAGTTGCTGGGTCACCACCCGCAACCCGGCAGGCAACACACTGCGCTGGAGCGTCGCGCCCGGAGACATTCCGCCTAGGGGATGCTGCCGCGGAATCACGTGCCGGCCGGAACCTCGGCGG
>DASQSC010000637.1:0-7863 GCA_035642555.1 Streptosporangiaceae bacterium
TACCACTTCAAGTCCAAGGAAGACATCGTCGCCGGGCTGGCCAGCGATTACTTCGACCGGCTCGAGGAGCTGGCCGAGTGGGGCCGCGGCCAGCCCAAGACGCCCGGGTTCCGGGCCGAGTTCCTGCGCCGCTACTTCGACATCGCCGATAGCGGCACCGGGGTGTTCCGGATGCTGGAACAGAACCAGGCCTCGGTCAACAGCCTGGCGCACGACAAGAGCCGCAGCGCCCAGTTCCGGGACCGGATGCGGCGGCTGGTCGAGGCGCTCACCGGGCCGGGCGCGCCGCTGCGGGAGGAGTTCCGGGCCACCATGGCGGTCGCGAGCGTGAGCTTCGGGCGGATGCTGTACGCCGACCGGGCCAGCGACCCGGCCGAGCTGCGCGACGTCGTGCTGGGGACCGCCTACGAGCTCGCCGACGCGCGCACCAGCGGCAGCACCCGGTAGGGCACCGGCGCCGCCAGCGCGATCACGGTTGAGGTCCGCATGACCCCGGGCACGTCCACGATCGCGTCGACCACCCGCTGCAGGTCGGCGTTGGTTCGCGCCACCACCCGGCACAGCATGTCGCCGGCCCCGGTGATCGTGTGCACCTCCAGCACCTCGGGAATGCGGGCCAGCCGCGCGGCCACCGGGTCGTGCCCGCCCGCCTGCCGGATCTCCAGCGTCACGAACGCGGTCACGCCGTGGCCGAGCGCCACCGGGTCCACGTCCGGCCCGTAACCGGTCACCACGCCCCGCGCGTGCAGCCGGTCCAGCCGCGCCTGCACCGTGCCGCGGGCCACCCCGAGCCGCCGCGACGCCTCCAGCACCCCGATCCGCGGCTCCGCCGCGAGCAGCCCGATCAGCCGCGCATCCAGCTCGTCAATCACCGTCTCACCCCGCCAGCTGGCCGGGCAGGCTGTACATGAACCCGGCAGTAGACCGTTCCGAACTATACAAGATGCCCAGCTACTCGCCGCACTGTTGCACATCCTGTCCTGCCGCCAGATGCTTCCCCCATGACCGTTACCCAGCATCAGCCGCCGCGGGCGGCCACGGATCCGTTCCCGGTCACCGGTCTCGACGCGGTCGTGTTCGCGGTCGGGAACGCGCGGCAGGCCGCGCACTACTACTCGGCGGCCTTCGGCATGCGCTGCGTGGCCTACCGGGGCCCGGAGACCGGCTGCCGGGACGAGGCCGCCTACGTGCTGACGTCCGGGCAGGCGCGGTTCGTGCTGCGGGGCCCGGTGCGCAGCGGCACCGGGCTCGGCCGGCACGTCGCCGAGCACGGCGACGGCGTCACCGACCTGTCGATCGGGGTGCCGTCGGCGGCCGACGCCTACGCGTACGCGACCGCCCGCGGCGCCCGCGGGGTCACCCCGCCGCACGCGGAGCGCGACGAGCACGGGGAGGTGGTGCTCGCCACCATCGCTGCCTACGGCGACACCACCCACACGCTGGTGGAACGGTCCCGTTACCAGGGCCCGTACCTGCCCGGGTACGTCGCCGCCGGGCCGCTGCTGGCGCCGCCGGAGCAGCCGCCGTTCACGGGGGTCGACCACTGCGTCGGCAACGTCGAGCTGGGGCGGATGGACGAGTGGGTGGCCTTCTACCACCGCGTGATGGGCTTCACCAACATGAAGGAGTTCGTCGGCGACGACATCGCCACCGAGTACTCGGCGCTGATGAGCAAGGTGGTGGCGGACGGCTCCCGCAAGGTCAAGTTCCCGATCAACGAGCCGGCGGCCGGCCGCCGCAAGTCCCAGATCGACGAGTACCTGGAGTTCTACGGCGGCCCCGGGGTGCAGCACATCGCGCTGGCCACCACCGACATCGTGGCCGGGGTCCGCGCCATGCGGGCGGCCGGGGTGGCGTTCCTGGCCGCGCCCGGCAGCTACTACGAGGCGCTCGGCGACTGGGTGGGCGAGACCCGGGTGGGCACCGGCGTGCTGCGGGAGCTGGGCATCCTCGCCGACCGGGACGAGGACGGGTACCTGCTGCAGATTTTCACGGCGCCGGTGAGCGACCGGCCGACCGTGTTCTTCGAGCTGATCGAGCGGCACGGGTCCGAGGGGTTCGGCAAGGGCAACTTCAAGGCGCTGTTCGAGGCCATCGAGCGCGAGCAGGCCCGGCGCGGCAACCTGTAGCGATTTCATTCCGAACGGCCGCCGTCGCGGCTGCGGCCGGACGGGCAGGCCGGGGCTCGTTCACCCGAACAGCAGCGGGTAGCCGGCCTTGCGGAGCTGCCCGATGACCTCCTCGCAGTGCGCCGCGCCCCGGGTCTCGACCTGCAGCAGCACCTCCACCTCGTCCACCCGCAGCCGCGGCGCGACCCGCTCGTGCACCACGTCGAGCACGTTCGCGCCCAGCCCGGCCACCTCGGACAGCAGGGTGGCGAGCGCGCCGGGCCGGTCGGGGATCCGGCACCGGAACATCAGGTAGCGCCCGGCCGCCGACAGGCCGTGCCTGAGCACCTTGGCCAGCAGCAGCGGGTCGATGTTGCCGCCGGACAGCACCGCTACCACCGGCGGCTCGAACTCGTCCGGGTACTCCAGCAGCGCCCCGGCCCCGGCCGCGCCCGCTGGCTCGACCAGCTGCTTGGCCCGTTCGAGGCACAGCAGCAGCGCCCGGGACAGCGTCTCCTCCGAGACCGTCACCACCCGGTCCGCCAGTTCCGACAGGATCCGCAGCGGGATCTCGCCGGGCCTGCTGACCGCGATGCCGTCCGCCATGGTCACCCCGGGCTCGACCGGTACCGGCTGGCCGGCCGCGAGCGAGGCCGGGACCGGGGCCACCGCCTCGGCCTGCACCCCCACCACCGCCGTGGCCGGGCTGGCGTGCTTGACCGCCACCGCGATCCCGGCGGCGAGCCCGCCGCCGCCCACCGGCACCAGCACGGTCCGCGCCTGCGGGCACTGCTCCATGATCTCGATCCCGGCGGTGCCCTGCCCGGCCACCACGTCCGGGTGGTCGAACGGGTGGATGAACACCTTGCCGTGCGCCTCGGCGTGCGCAAGCGCGGCGGCCAGGCAGTCCTCGACGCAGGTGCCGGTGCTGATCACCTCGGCGCCGTAGCCCCGGGTCGCCTCGAGCTTCGGCAGCGGCGCCCCGGCCGGCATGAACACGGTGGCCTGCGTCCCCAGCCGGGCGGCGGCGAAGGCGACACCCTGGGCGTGGTTGCCGGCGCTGGCCGCCACCACGCCGCGCGCCCGCTCCTCCCCGGACAGCCGGCTGATCCGCAGGTAGGCGCCGCGGGCCTTGAACGACCCGGTGCGCTGCAGGTTCTCGCACTTGAGGAAGACCGGGCCGCCCGCCCGCTCCGACAGCACGCGGGAGTGCACCAGCGGCGTCGGCGACAGCACGCCGCGCAGCACGTCCGCGGCCGCGGCCACGTCAGCGGGCGTAACCGGCAACGACGGCGTCGTCATGACAGCTAGTGTGTCACTGCTTCGCCGCGGCACCACATCCCGCTCGGTCATCGGAGCCGGGCCAGTGCTAGCCGGGCGGCGCTGGCCAGTAGCGGTCGCCGGCCAGCAGCAGGGCGGCGGCGCCGATCAGGCCCGCGCTCTGGCCGAGCGCGGCAGGCACGACCCGCACGCCGCGCGCGTAGTCGAGGCCAAGGTGCTCCCGCAGCGCCTGCTCCAGCGGCCGCAGCAGCAGCGACCAGGCCTGCGCCAGGCCGCCGCCGATCGCCACCACCTCCAGGTCGCACAGGTGGGTCGAGGACGCGATGGCGATACCGATCGCCCGCCCGGCCCGGCGCATCGCGGCCAGGGCGACCGGGTGCCCTTGCTCCGCGTCCGCGGCCAGGTCCCGGGCGGTGACCCCGGGCCGGCCCGGCCGCCAGCCCTGCTCCTGCGCCCAGGCCGCCAGCGCCGGGCCGCGGGCGATCGCCTCCAGGCAGCCCCGGCCACCGCAGACGCAGGGCGGCCCGGCCGGGTCCACCACCACGTGGCCGACGTGCCCGGCGTTGCCGCTGGCGCCGCTGACCAGCTTGCCGTCCAGCACCAGCCCGCCGCCCACTCCGGTCGAGACCACCATGCCAAGCAGGGCGCTGCGGCCCCGGCCCGCCCCCCGCCAGTGCTCGCCCGCGGCCATGCAGATCGCGTCGTTGTGCAGCCGTACCGGCAGGCCCCCGAACCTGGCCGCGAGCCGCGCCGCGAGCGGGAAATCCCGCCAGGCCGGAATGTTGAGCGGGGACACGATGCCCGCTGGCCACTTCATCGGGCCGCCGCAGCCGCACCCGACCCCGGACAGCCCGGCCGGGGTCAGGCCAGCCTCCGCCAGCACCCGGCTCGCCAGCGCGTCCAGTGTCCGCCACAGCCCTTCCGCGTCCAGCTCAGCGGGGGTGGCCGTCTGCGCGGCTGCCGCCAGCCGGCCGCCAGGCTCGACCAGCCCCGCGGCGAGCTTGGTCCCGCCCACGTCGATCGCGAGCACCGGACCCGTTCCTGTCATCGTCCGCCTCTCCGAGCGCGCGGTACCGCCCCGGGGGGACGGCCCCCCCAGGCCCCCAGCCAGGCCGGTCGGTGTGCGAGCACGGCTGGCATAGACATACTGTCGAATGGTGCACCCACACAGCCAGGCATCCGGCGACGCCCGCTCCCCCGCCCCCGGCATCACGACACTGGGTGAGCTGCGTGCCAGCGGGCACCGGTACGAGACAGTCAAGGAAGAGCTCCGGCGCAACCTGCTGACCCGGCTGCGCAGCGGGGAGCAGAGATTCCCCGGCATCGTCGGCTTCGACGAGACCGTGCTTCCGCACCTGGAGCGGGCGCTGCTGGCCGGGCACGACACGATCCTGCTGGGCGAGCGCGGGCAGGGAAAGACCCGGCTCATCCGGACGCTCACCGGGCTGCTGGACGAGTGGTCCCCGGTGGTCACCGGCTGTGAGATCAACGACCACCCGTACCAGCCTGCCTGCGCCCGCTGCCGCCGCCTGGCCGGCGAGCAGGGCGACGGCCTGGCGGTCAGCTGGCGGCACCGGAGCGAGCGGTACGGCGAGAAGCTGGCCACGCCGGACACCAGCGTCGGCGACCTGATCGGCGACGTCGACCCGGTGAAGGTGGCGGAGGGCCGCACGCTGGGCGACCCGGAGACGATCCACTTCGGGCTGGTGCCGCGCACCAACCGCGGCGTGTTCAGCCTGAACGAGCTGCCGGACCTGGCCGAGCGGATCCAGGTGGCGCTGCTCAACGTGCTGGAGGAGCGCGACATCGGGGTACGCGGCTACGCGCTGCGGCTGCCGCTGGACATCGTCCTGATCGCCAGCGCCAACCCGGAGGACTACACCAGCCGGGGCCGCATCATCACCCCGCTGAAGGACCGGTTCGGGGCCGAGATCCGCACGCACTACCCGGTGGACCTCAGCCACGAGCTGGGCCTGATCCGGCAGGAAGCCGAGATCGCCGCCTGGGACGGCCACGACGCCGCCTCCCAGCTGCCCGACCACCTGGTGGAGATCATCGCCCGGTTCACCAGGCTGGTGCGGGCCTCGCCCGCCATCGACTCCCGGTCCGGGGTGTCGGCCAGGTTCGCGATCGCGGCGGCCGAGTCGGCGGCCGCGTCCGCGGTCCGGCGGGCCGCCCTCACCGGGGAGAGCCAGCCGGTCGCCCGCGTCTGCGACCTGCCAGCCACCGTGCCCACGCTGCGCGGCAAGGTCGAGTTCGAGGTCAGCGAGGAGGGCCGGGAGCAGGAGATCCTCGAGCACCTGCTGCGGCGCGCCATCGCCGACACGTTCCGGGCCAGGCTCGGCAGCGCCGACATGTCCGGGCTGCTGACCCCGTTCGCGGAGGGCGGGACCGTCGAGTCCGGGGACCAGGTGGCCGCCTCCGACCTGCTCGGCCGGATGGGCGAGGTGCCGGGGCTGGCGCGGATCATGGACCGGCTCGGCATGGACGGCGGCGAGTCGCCCGGCGAGGCCGCGGCCGCGGTGGAGTTCGCGCTGGAAGGGCTGTACCTGATGCGGCGGCTGTCCAAGGACGTGGTCGGCGGCAGCTCCGTCTACCGCACCTAGCAAGTTCTCCCCGGCCGTGCGAATCGCGGAGGTGACGCAGGCGTGACCTACCGGTACCGGGAGTACTACGACGGTCCCGATCCGCTCGCGCCCCCCTACGACGCCCGGGGCGCGCTCGATGAGCTGGGCGAGTCGGTGCTGGACGGGACCGACCCCGGCAGCGCGCTGCGGGATCTGCTGCGCCGCGGCCTGCAGGGGCACCGCGGCCTTGATGACATGTTCCGGCGGGTCCGGGAGCGGCGGCGGGAGATCCGCGGCCGCGGCCGCCTCGACGGCATCCTGGACCAGGCCCGGGCGCTGCTGGACACCGCGGTCGGGCAGGAACGCGCCGAGCTGTTCCCCGATCCCAGCGACGACGCCCGGATGCGCGAGGCCGAGCTCGACACGCTGCCGGCCGACACCGCGCAGGCGATCCGGCGGCTGGCGGACTACCAGTGGCGCAGCCCGGCGGCCCGGCAGACGTTCGAGCAGCTGCGCGACCTGCTGCGGCGGGAGATGCTCGACAGCCAGTTCCGCGGCATGAAGGACGTGCTCGAGAACCCGGACCCGGCGGCGATGCAGCGGGTCAAGGACATGCTGGCGGACCTGAACGAGATGCTCGCCGCCGACGACCGCGGCGAGCACACGCAGGCGGACTTCGACCGGTTCATGGAGCGCTACGGCGACATGTTCCCGGACTCCCCGCGCAACCTGGAAGAACTGGTCGACGCGCTGGCGCGGCGGGCCGCCGCGGCCGAGCGGCTGCTCGGCTCGCTCACGCCGGACCAGCGGGAGGAACTGGCCGGGCTCATGCAGCAGGCGCTCAGCGACACCGGGCTCGCCGCCGAGATGACGCGGCTCGCTGACGCGCTCCGGTCCCGCCGCCCGGAGCTGGGCTCCGGCATGCCCGAGCCCGGCATGACCGGCGAGGACCCGCTCGGCCTGGGGGATGCCACCACCGCGGTCGCCGACCTGGCCGACCTCGCCGACCTGGAATCCGCCTTGCGGCAGGACTACCCAGGCGCCCGGCTGGACGACATCGACGAGGCCGCGATCCGGCGCGCGCTGGGCAGGCAGGCCGTGGACGACCTGGCGGCGCTGCGGCGGATCGAGCGCGAGCTGGAGCAGCAGGGCTACGTGGAACGCCGGTCCGGGAAGCTGGAGCTGACGCCGAAGGCGGTGCGGCGGCTGGGCGAGACCGCGCTCCGCCGGATCTTCGCCGACCTGGCGGAGGGCCGCTTCGGCGACCATGACCAGACCGACGCCGGCCAGGCCGGCGAGCAGACCGGCGCCACCCGCAGCTGGCAGTTCGGGGACGAGCAGCCGATCGACACGCCCGCCACGGTGCGCAACGCGCTGCTGCGCGACCCGGCCGCCATCGGCCGCGGGGTGCGGCTGTCGGCCGGGGACTTCGAGGTGATGGAGACCCAGCGGCGGACGGCCGCGGCCGTGTGCCTGCTGGTTGACCTGTCCTATTCGATGGCGCTGCGCGGCACCTGGGGAGTGGCCAAGCAGACCGCGCTGGCGCTGCACGCGCTGGTGCGCAGCCGGTTCCCGCAGGACTCGGTCCAGGTCATCGGGTTCTCGAACTACGCCAGGGAGCTGCGCGAGACCGACCTGGCGGGGCTCGGCTGGGACATGGTCCAGGGCACCAACCTGCACCACGCGCTGATGCTGGCGGGCCGCTTCCTGGACCGCCGGCCCGAGCATGATCCGGTGGTGCTGATCGTGACCGACGGCGAGCCGACCGCGCACCTGCGCCGGGACGGGCAGTCGTGGTTCGACTGGCCGCCCGCGCCGGAGACGCTCACGCTCACGCTGGCCGAGGTCGACAAGATGACCCGGCGCCGGGCGCAGCTCAACGTGTTCATGCTCGCCGACGACGAAGG
>DASQSC010000638.1:0-21475 GCA_035642555.1 Streptosporangiaceae bacterium
GACGCGCTCGGCTGCTCGATCAGCCAGGCCAGCGCGTCGGTCCTGGGCGACCTGGTGATCGGCAAGCCGGTCGCCGAGGCGATGGGAATATGCGAGGAGTTCCTCCGGCTGATGCAGTCCAAGGGCGAGGGCGAGCCGGACGGGAAGAAGCTCGGTGACGCGATCGCGTTCGCCGGGGTGTCCAGGTACCCGGCCCGCATCAAATGCGCCCTGCTGAGCTGGATGGCCTGGAAGGACGCGACCGCGCAGGCGCTAGAGCACACGGGAGCTGGGACATGACCGAGAACACTGGCACCACCGGGGCGGCCACCGGGACCCGCGACAACGAGGACGTGCTCGAGGCGCTTCGCGACGTCGTCGACCCCGAGCTCGGGATCAACGTGGTGGACCTCGGGCTGGTCTACGGGGTCACCATCGGCGACGACGGGGCTGCCGCCATCGACATGACCCTGACCAGCGCCGCCTGCCCGCTCACCGACGTCATCGAGGAGCAGGCAGCGACCGCCCTGGAGGGCATCGTGCCGGACTTCCGGATCAACTGGGTCTGGATGCCGCCGTGGGGGCCCGAGAAGATCACCGACGATGGCCGCGAGCAGCTGCGGGCCCTCGGCTTCAACGTGTGACCGGGGTGTCGGGCTCCGGCCGCACCGGGCCGGAGCCTGACCCTGCCGTCATGATGATCGCCGACTCCTGGTCCGGCATGAGGTGGACCAGGTCGCCGTGGGACAGGCCGATCTTCTCCTGGTAGCTCCTGACCTTCAGGAGTTCCTCGCCCACCCGGACGTGATAGTCCCAGCAGTCGCCGTGGTAGATGCTGAACTCCACCCGGCCCTCCCACGCGCTGTCGCTGTGCCGGCGCCGGGAGAGCTTGAAGCTCTCCGGCCGCATGAAGGCGCTCACCTTGTCTCCGGCCGCCAGCCCGTCGCACGCGCGGCAGCGCAGCGTCCCCTGCGCGACCTCCACCTCAGCGGTGTCCCCGGACACCGAGCGCACCACGCCCGGGATCCGGTTGGACACGCCCAGGAACCTGGCCGTGAACTCCTGCCGCGGCCAGGCGTAGATCTCCTGCGGCAGGCCCTTCTCGACGATCTTGCCCTGGTCCATGACCACGACCTGGTCCGAGATCGCGAGCGCCTCGTCCTGGTCATGGGTGACGAAGATGGTGGTGATGCGCAGCCGCTGCTGCAGCGCCCTGATCTCGTCGCGCATGTAGTCGCGCAGGCCGGCGTCGAGGTTGCTGAGCGGCTCATCGAGGAGCAGCACCTCGGGCTCCCGGATCAGAGCCCGGGCCAGGGCCACCCGCTGCTGCTGGCCGCCGGACAGGGCCGGGGCCGGCCTGGCGGCCATCTCAGCCAGGCCCACCTGCTCGAGCGCCGTCAGGGCGCGCCCGCGGGCCGCCTTGCGGCTGATCCTTGACCGGCCCACCCGGAGCGGAAACATGACGTTGTCCAGGACCGTCATGTGCGGCCAGATCGCGTAGGACTGGAACACGATGCCGATCGGGCGGTGGTGGGCGCCCACGAACACGCCCCGCGCCGGAGCGCACACGCACTTGTCGCCGAAGTGGACCTCGCCCGCGTCCGGCCGCTCGAGTCCCGCCACCAGCCGCAGCGTCGTGGTCTTGCCGCAGCCGCTCGGCCCGAGCAGGGTCACCAGCTTGCCCTCGGGCACTTCGAGGTCGATGCCGTCCACCGCGTTGGCGGTGACGGTGCGGCCGGGGAACCGCTTGGTCAGTCCCGTCAGCCTGATCATCTCGTGCCTCCCCAGCTGAGGTCCCGGCTCATCGGATGCCGATCCCGAGCCGCGCGCCCATCCGCTGGACCAGCAGCGCCACCAGGGCCAGGAACAGCACCATGATCACGCCGAGCGCGGCCACCACCGGGTAGTCGCCGTTCGACCACAGGTCATAGACCGTCACCGACAGCACCACGCTCCCTTGCGTGTAGAGGAATATCGCCGCGGATATCTCCCGGAAGGCCACGATCATCGTGTACAGGAAAGCGGCCAGCAAGGAGGGCATCAGCAGCGGCAGGAACACCCGGCGGAACGCTTGCAGCCAGGAGGCGCCGCTCGCGGTCGCCGCCTCTTCCAGCTCGTCCTTGATCTGCGCCATGCCGGGGGCGAGGTAGCGCATGCCATAGGGCAGGCTGATGGTGACGAACGCGAGGATGAGGATGACCAGCGTCCCGTACAGGTGCACCGGCAGCGGGGCGACCAGGTACCAGTACAGGATCCCGACCCCCATGACGATGCTGGGGACCGCGATCGGCGTGGTCGCCAGTCCGTCGAGCAGCGCCCGGCCGCGGATCCGGCTCTTCACGGTGATGTAGGCCACCACCGCGCTCAGCGCCGTCACGATGACCCCGGCCGAGACCGCGGTGATGACGCTGTTGCGGACCGAGCGGACCAGGCTCGGCGTGGTCCAGATGTGCCGGAAGTTGCCGAGCGTGAGGTCGTGCAGGGCGCTGGCCGATGGCGGCTCGTAGCCGGGCAGCAGCGCCGACCACAGCAGCATCGCGAGCGGGAGGACCACCGCGATCAGGAAGAACAAGCCGAACACTGCCAGCCCCGCGTAGCGCCACCGGCCCAGGTCGGTGACCGAGGGCCGGAACCCCTTCCCGGTCACCGTCTGGGTCGCCCGGCCCCGGGTCAGCCGCTGCGCCGCCCACAGCCCGCAGGCCGCGATGAACAGCACGAACACGCCGATCACGCCGACCGTGCCGTAGTCGGGGGGGAACAGCTGCAGCGCATCGTAGATCTTGCTCACGAACACGAACGTGTGCCCGGGCACCCCGATCAGCTGCGGCACCTCGAATGTGGAGATGCTCTGGATGAACATCAGCAGCGCGGCCGACAGCACGGCCGGCCGCACCAGCCGCAGCGTGACCTTCCTGAACGCGCTCCAGGGCGATGCCCCCGAGCTGAGCGCGGCTTCCTCCAGCGACGCGTCCATCGACGTGAACGCGGCCACCCCCATGAGGAAGGCGATCGGGGTCACGTGCATCGACTGGATGAAGACCATGCCCGGCAGCGAGTAGACGTTGAACGCGGGCAGGCCGATCGCCCGCAGCAGCTGGTTCAGCGGGCCGGTCCGCGGCGCGAGCAGGAGCGCCCAGGCGACGGTGTTGAGGATGCCGGGGATGATCAGCGGCACCAGCGCCGCCGCGCGGGCGAACGTCTTGGCCGGCGTGTTGGTGCGGCTGACCAGCCAGGCGAGGCCGAAACCGAGGCAGGTGGACACGGCCGCGGTCGCGATCGCATAGCCGAACGAGTTGGCGACGAGCTGCCCGAACCCCGCCGACGTGAACGTGCTGGCGTAATGGCTGAAGGTCCAGTGGGAGGCGCCGGTGGACAGGAACGCCGACCGCAGGCTCGCCACCACCATGGTGGCCACCGGCACCAGTGCGAGGTACAGCACCGCCAGCGCGGCCACGGCCAGGATCAGGTATCTCGGCTCCAGCCGGCGGCTGCCGGTCAGCAGCGACGTCGCCAGTCTCGGCCGCGGGCGCTGGCCGGCGGTGATGCTCATAAAGGGGGAAAGCCTCTCGGGGCGGGGCGAGGGCGCCCGGGCCCGGGGAGCGCCCGGGCGCCCTCGCGCGCGCGTCACGGCACGTGCAGCGCCTGCGTGTACTCCTTTACGTACTGGTTATAAAGCGTGGGGCTCAGGGCGCCCACCCAGCTCGGCGGCCACTTGGACGGGTTCCAGACCATCGGGTCGTTGGAGATGTCCGGGCGCAGCGACACGTGGTTGGTGATGCTCACCACCTGCTGCTGCCCCTGCTTGGACTCCATCCAGTTGATGAACGTCTTGGCGGGGCCCGGGTGCGGCGCGTTCTTCCCCAGGTCGATCAGGGAGAGCGAGGTCGGCAGCGGGTTGGCGTTCACGAACGCCAGCTGGCCCGGCGTCTTCTTCTCCTCGCTGGCGGCCTTGTATCCGTACGCCGTGGCGGTGGCCAGCGGCTCGCCCGCCTGTACCTGGGTCAGGGCCTGGGTGTGGCTTTCCACGAACGGCGGCTTGTTGTCGCCCAGCCCCTTCATGAGGGCCAGCGCCTTGGTGTGGCCCATGATCGTGATCATGGACTGGTAGAAGTTCACCGCGCCGGGGTCGATCGAGAACTTGCCCTTCCAGGCCGGCTTGGTGAGGTCCTGCCAGGTCTTCGGCGGCTGCAGGTGGTGCGCCTTCACCGCCTTCGGGTTGTAGGCGATCACCGTGGTGTTGGCGTAGACGACGCCGTGATACCCGGGGGGCAGGGTCGAGCCCTTCGGCAGCGGCGGCTCGTCCGGGGGATTGTACGGCGCCAGCGCGCCGGCGTTGATGAGCTGGGAGACGTACACCGACTCACCGGACACGACATCGGCGTTGAACTTGCCGCCCCGCTGCTCGGTGATGACCCTGGTCGGCAGCTGGTCCGCCGACAGGCGCAGCGGCTGCACCTTGATCTTGGGGTACTGCTTGTTGAACGCCGCGATCATGGGCGACACGTCGTCGGACGCGAACGTCGTGTACCACACGACGACCTGCGCGTTCGACTTTGAGCCGCCGCCCGATCCCGAGCTCCCGCAGGCGGCGACGGCCAGCAGCGCGGCGCCCGCCACCGCTGCCAGCGCCCACCGTCTGGGCCGTGGCACTAACATGGCATACCTTTCCCTTCAGCGATTGCTCCGGCAGCCTGCGCGGCGAGCCAGCGGAGGATGCGGGAATGCGCGCCGGGCCGGCGGTGCGGGGCACCCATCGGCGCAGGCTGAGGGTCCCGGGTCGCCCGGCCCCGGCTTCCGTCCCCGATCTTGATGACAAGCACCTTCGCTTACCCTCCGGGGAGCCCGTTTTGCCAGGTAGCCGGCGAATCGCTCCAGCGTGGCATAATGTCATACCATTTGCAAGAAACCCATTCGTCACGATTGCGTAACACGATCCGCCGCCCGGAATGGCGCGGCGCCGCGCGCCGCCGGCCGGAGCGGCCCGGCATTTCATCCCGGCCCCGCCTGATAGCGCCGCAGCAGGTACTCCCAGCCCGCCCGCAGCTGGGCATCCGACCAGACCACGGCCCGCTTGGCCACGGTGTCCCCGGCCGGTCCCCAGCGTGCGAGCGGGCCGGCGGCCATGGCGGTGAGCTGCGTCTGGCAGGCCCGGTCCAGCAGCACCGCTGTCATCACCGCCGCGGGCATGTCCGGGCCCACCGCGACCAGCCCGTGCTGGGGCAGCAGGCACGCGGGCGCGTCTGCCAGCGCGCCGGCGAGCGCCTGGCCCAGCTCCTGGCTGCTGATCAGGCCGCCGGTGCCGGTGAAGCGGGGCACGCCGGGATAGCAGAACAGCGCCCCGGCGTGGCTGATGGGGCGGAGCGGGACATCGAGCGCCGAGAACGCGTTGGCGGCGTCCGAGTGGGTGTGGACCACCGCCCCGGCATCGCTGCGGCGGGCCATGATCTCGGTGTGGATCGGGTACTCGATGTGCCGCGGCCCGCTCCCTTCAAGCACCTCGCCCTGCGGCGAGACCAGCACGATCCTGCTCTCGTCGATCTCCTCGAAGCCCCACCCGGAGCACTTCAGCCAGGCGCCCCGGCCGGCCGGGTCCCGGACGCTCGCGTGACCCCACACCATGTCGGCCTGGCCTGCGGCTGACAGTGCCTGGCACGACTGGAGCACCAGCCGGATGGCCTCGGCTGAGGTGGACGGGGTTATCGGCATGGGCGGGGGATCCGATGACCAAGATCACTGATGGCCTTTACGGGGGAGCGTTCCATAGGCTAGACCATAAGTCCATTCGATGACCGACGCCGGCTCCGGGCGCCCGGAGCCCGCCCGCCGCCGGGCGGGCAGCAGGCACCCGGGAGAGGCCAATGACGGTGAGCAGCTCAGGCGGTACAGGCGCCCCCCAGTGGGGGTCGGACGTGATGGCGGAGACGATCCGGGCGATGGGCCTGCCATACCTGAGCCTCAACCCCGGGTCCTCCTACCGGGGCCTGCATGACTCCCTGGTCAACTACGCGGGCAACGAGATGGAGATGATCTGCTGCCCGCATGAGAAGATCGCGGTCGGCATCGCGCACGGCTACGCCAAGGCGTGCGGCGAGCCGATGGGGGTGATCCTGCACAACGTCGTGGGCCTGCTGCACGGCGCGATGGGGATCTACTACGCCTACCTCGACCGGGTCCCCGTCATCGTGCTGGGGGGCGCCGGGCCCGCGGAGCACAGCCGCCGCCGCCCCAACATCGACTGGATTCACTCGGCCTCGGTGCAGGGCAACGCGGTGCGGGAGTTCACCAAGTGGGACTGCGAGCCGCGGGCGATCGGCGACGTCCCGGCGGCGCTGGCCCGCGGCTACCGGGTGGCGATGAGCGAGCCCAGGGGCCCGGTCTACGTCGCGCTCGACGCCGGACTGCAGGAGGACCCGCTGGCGGAGCCGGTCGCCGCGCCGGGGCCGTCGCTGCTCGCGGTGCCGTCGGCGCCCGGGCCCGACCCCGCCGCCCTGCGCCGCCTGGCGGAGCTGCTGTGCGAGTCCCGCCGGCCGGTGATCGTGCCCGGGTACGCGGGCCGCGACCCGCGCTGCTTCACGCTGCTGGCCGAGCTCGCCGAGCTGGTCGCGGCCGGGGTGCACGACACCGGCATCCGGCTGAACTTCCCCAACCGCCACCCGCTGTGCGTGACCGGGACCGCCGCCCTCGAGCAGGCCG
Organism: Streptosporangiaceae bacterium; assembly: GCA_035642555.1. Classification (GTDB taxonomy): domain Bacteria; phylum Actinomycetota; class Actinomycetes; order Streptosporangiales; family Streptosporangiaceae; genus JAIRTY01. The sequence continues at coordinate 6,673 of DASQSC010000638.1, forward strand.
ACTGCGTGCTGTTCCTCGACGTCAAGGACATGGGCAAGCCGACCCAGCGGCTCGACTCCGCCACCCGCACCATCACCTCCCGGCTCGCCCCCGGCACCACCGTGCTTGACCTCGGCTTCGGCGACCTCGGCCTGTCGTCGTGGAGCGAGGACTACCCGGCCCCGCTGGAAACGGCGGCGCGGGTGACCGCCGACACGTCGGTGGCACTGCCGCTGCTGCTTGAGTACTGCCGGGAGCTGATCGCGGCCGAGCCGGAGGAGCGCCGGGCGGCCCGGCGTGCCTACGCGGACGGCCTCGCCGCGATGCACCGCGCCCAGCGGGAGGCCTGGGCCGCCGAGGCCGCTGGCCAGGCGACGCTGTCACCGGTCTCGGCCCCCCGGCTGGCGGCCGAGGTGTGGGAGGCCGTCTCGGGTCACGACTGGGTGCTCACGGCGGGAACAGCGGCCGGCTGGGCGACCCGGCTGTGGGACTTCGACGCCCCCTACCGCCACCCTGGGGCCTCGCTCGGCACCGCGACCCAGATCGGCATCTCGCTCGGCGTCGCGCTCGCCCACCGCGGTACCGGGCGGCTGGTGGTCGACCTGCAGCCGGACGGCGACCTCATGTTCGACGCCGGGGCACTGTGGGTGGCGGCCTACTACCGGCTGCCGATGCTCGTCGTCATGTTCAACAACCGCGCCTACTACAACGACTGGGAGCACCAGGAGCGGATCGCCCGGCAGCGCGGGACCCCGGTCGAGCGGGCCTGGATCGGGATGGAGATCGACCGCCCGGCCCCTGACTTCGCCGCGCTGGCCCGCTCATTCTCCTGGTACGCGGAAGGCCCGGTGGCCGACCCGGACAAGGTCGGGCCGGCGGTGCGCCGGGCTGTCGATCACGTCCTGGCCAGCGGTACCCCGGCGCTGGTGGACGTGGTGTGCCAGCATCGCTGAGCCGCTGCCGCGTTACCCGGCACGCGGGCCCGGCCTCAGCGGCCGACCCGGTGGGCGGTGCGCTCCAGGTGCTCGCGCATGATCTGGGTGGCGGCCGCCGTGTCCCGGCTGCGGACGGCGCGCACGAAGCGCTGGTGCTCGGTCGTCCCGAGCCGGCCCATCTCCGGGGCGGCCTGCCTGGCCTGCTCCAGCGACATCAGCAGCGGGCCCCGGAACGACTCCACCAGCATGCTGGCCGCCGCGTTGTGCGCCGACTGCGCGACCCTGGCGTGGAACTCTGCCGACAGGGCCATGGTGTAGTCACCGGAGCGGAGTGCGGCGCGGGAACGCTCGCAGATCTCCTCGAGCTCGGCCAGGTCCTCCTCGGTGGCCCGCTCGCAGACCAGCGGCACGATCCCCACCTCGAAGATCAGCCGCACCTCGGTCACGTCCGCGGCGCTGACCACCGACAGGCTCAGCAGATCGGCGAGCCCTTCCCCGACCCGGTTGCTGCTGGGCGCGGTCATGAACGCGCCGCCGCGGGCGCCCACCCGGATCTCCACCAGCCCGCTGGACTCCAGCATGCGCAGGGCTTCCCGGACCGTGACCCGGCTCACCCCGAACCGCTCGCACAGGTCGCGCTCGGCCGGGAGGCGGTCTCCCGGCTTGAGCTGCCCCTGCCGCATGAGCATCCGGATCTGCTCGACGATCACCTCGGAGATGCGCCCGACGGTAACCTTGCTGAACAGGTCCGCCCCCGCGGGAGCCGCCCGCTGGCCGATGTTCACGGTCCCCCGTGACCCCTCCGCCGGAGCCATCGCACCCTCCCTCGCCGCCGGCCGGGGCGGCACCAGCGTCGCCCCGGTGCGCGGTCTGGCCGGCCCGCGTGCGCGAGTAACGCACACGCTCCTGGCGGGAACTATACCCATCGCGGCCTTATGGTCCTTCCAATTGAACCCCGGCGCGGCGGCGCGGCGGCGCGGCCGCTCGGCGGCAGGACCGGCTGGCGGGCGCGGCCGGCGCCCCCGGCCCGGCTGGCGGGCCCGCGTGTGCTACAAATGGACTAACCTTTAGTCCAAGGAGCCCGAACGTGCCGTACTTCATCGCCGGCGCCTGCATCGACGTCATGGACAAGTCGTGCCTCCAGCAGTGCCCGGTGGACTGCATCTACGAGGGGAAGCGCAAGCTCTACATCCACCCGGCCGAATGCATCGACTGCGGCGCCTGCGAGCCGGCCTGCCCGCAGGAGGCGATCTTCGCTGACTGGACCGCGCCCGCTGACGCGGCCGAGCACCTGCCCGACAACGAGCGCTTCTTCAGCGAGCCGCTGCCGGGGCGGGAGGATCCGATCGGCGCTCCCGGCGGCGGCGACCCGTTCGGCCCGGCCGGGGCCGATACGCCGCTGGTGCGCTCGTGGGGAAGCGGCCGATCCTCGACAGCGGCCGAGGGAGCGAGGTATAACCGTTATACCTAATGAACGGAGCAGCAGCGACATGGCCAAAGGCGAGCGCGTCTTCCTGCGGGGCATGACCTCGGCGCAGTACGGGCTGAGCGAATTCCGGGCGGCACAGCTGGCCGCGCCCCGGGTGCGGAACGACTCGGTGGTGGTGGACGACGCTAGCGTGGGCCACTCCGGTGACTCGCGCGAGTCCCGGACCTGGTGGCGGATCGGCCCCGGCGACGACCCGTTCCTCACCCAGACCCTCCAGGTCCACTTCGTCCAGCTGCCGCCCGGAACCTCCAACCGCGGCCACGGTCACCAGAACGAGGCGCTCTTCTACATCCTGGAGGGGCGCGGCTACGAGATCCACGACGACCGGCGCTACGACTGGTCGGCCGGTGACCTGGTGATAGTGCACACCGACTCGGTGCACCGGCACTACAACCCCTACGACCAGCAGGCGACCGCCCTGGTGCTCAAGGCGAAGGGCACCTGGATGTACCTGGGCCTGCTGCAGCAGGGCCGCGGCGGCCCGCCCGAGGACGCGGCCGGCCTCGGCCCCCGCGAGGACTGGTCCCAGCTGTGGACGCCCGGGGTGGACCAGCGGAAGAAGGTCGTCACCCACGCCGACACCGAGTGGGAGCTGACCCCGCTGGGCCGGGTCCGGGTGATGTCGTCCCCGGCCCGCACCGACGTCCGGGCGTTCAGCGTGGACGTGTTCGAGCTGGAGATCCCGGCGGGCAGCCGGTCAGGGAAGCGCTGGCAGATGGCCGACGAGGTGCTGTACGTGCTCTCGGGCTCGGGCTACAGCCTGCACTGGGAGGTGTCCGCGGACATCGCGGACAAGTACTACGCCCGGGTTGCCACCGAGCCCACCCGGCACGAGATCTCCGCCGGCGACACCCTGTACGTCCCGCAGAACACGGTGGCGCAGCACTTCAGCGCCGACGGCCAGCCGCTGCGGCTGGTGTCGGGCCAGAACCGGCTGTTCAAGCAGATAGGGTACGACCGGGTGGCCTACCTCGAGCACGCGCCCGAGTTCAGCCCGGCCGCCGCCGTGTCCGGCTAGACCGGCCCGGGTCAGCGCATGACGGAGCAGGGCAAGCGGGCCGCGGCCCCCTGGCAGGACCCAGGCTTCGCCCGGGACTGGGCCAGCGCCGACGGGCTCGGGGACATGCTGGACCTGCCGCGGCGGATCGCCGCCGCGATCGTGGCGGCCGACAACCCCGGCGCTGCCTGCGTGGTCGACGTCGCGAGCGGCCCCGGGGACCTGCTCGCCGCCTTCCTGGACGAGCTCGGGCAGGCCCGCGGCATCTGGACCGATGCCTCGGAGGCCATGCTCGGCATCGCGCGTCAGCGGCTGGCGCGGTTCGGCGACCGGGTCGAGTTCCGGCTCGCGGACATGACCGAGCTGGGCAGCGGGACGATCCCGCCCGGCGCGGATGTGATCGCCACCTCGCGGGCCGCCCATCACCTGGACGCGGCCGGGCTGACCGGCTTCTACCGGCAGGCGGCGGCTCTACTTGTTCCCGGCGGGTGGCTGGTGAACCTCGACCACGTCGGGCCCGTCAGCGAGGCCTGGGACCGGCGGCTGCGGGCGGCACGGGCCCGGTTCCGGTCCGCCCCGTCCGGGCCCAGCCACCACCACGACTATCCGCTCACCAGCGTCGCCGATCACCTGGCGGGCTATGCCGCGGCGGGGATCACCGACGTCGAGGTGGCCTGGCGGGCGTTCGTCACCTGCCTGTTCATGGGCCGCCGGGCCGGCCAGGGTTGAGTGCCCGGTGAGCCTTGCGGTATAACGGTCATACCGTTTGCCAGGCCAGGACAACAGGACCGCGATGCTCCGACCAGAGATCAACGAGCTTCTCACCCAGACCGGGCCGGGCACCCCGATGGGCAACCTGTTCCGGCGGAACTGGATCCCGGCCCTGCTGGCCGAGGAGCTGCCTGCGGACGACTGCCCGCCGGTCCGGGTCAAGCTGCTGTCCGAGCGGCTGATCGCGTTCCGCGACAGCGACGGCCGGTACGGGCTCATCGACGAGTTCTGCGCGCACCGCGGGGTGTCGCTGTGGTTCGGCCGGAACGAGGAGTCCGGCCTGCGCTGCGCGTACCACGGCTGGAAGTACGACGTCACCGGCCAGTGCGTGGAGATCCCGTCCGAGCCGGACGAGCGGCAGAGCACCCTGTGCCGGAAGATCAAGCTCACCGGCTACCCGCTGGTGAAGCTCGGGGACGTGCTGTGGACGTACATGGGGGACCCGGAGCGGGCACCTGCACGGCCGGCCTGGGAGTTCATCCGGGTGCCGGCCGGTCACGCCTACACCTCCAAGCGCTGGCAGGAGTGCAACTGGCTGCAGGCGCTGGAAGGGGGCATCGACTCCAGCCACGTGTCCTGGCTGCACTCGTCCGGCCTCAAGAGTGATCCGCTGTTCGCCGGAGCGCGGGGCAACAAGTACAACCTGGCCGACCGGAAGCCGTTCTTCGAGGTGGTCGACTCCGAGGGCGGCCTGTACATCGGGGTCCGCCGGAACGCGGAGGACGGGCACTACTACTGGCGCATCACTCCGTGGGTGATGCCCGCCTTCACGATGATCCCGCCCCGCGGCGACCACCCGGTGCACGGGCACTTCTGGATCCCCATCGACGACGAGAACTGCTGGGCGTACAGCTACGACTACCACCCGGTCCGCCCGCTTACCGAGGCCGAGCTGCAGGCGATGCGCGACGGCCACGGCGTGCACAATGAGTACGTGCCGGGCACCTTCCGGCCGCTGCAGAACAAGGACAACGACTACCTGATGGACCGGGAGGCGCAGCGGCGCGGCGACACCTACTCCGGGGTTAAGGGCATTGCCATGCAGGACGCATCGTTGCAGGAGAGCATGGGCCCGATCGTGGACCGGAGCAAGGAGAAGCTGGTGTCCACCGACAGCGGCATCATCATGGCCCGCCGCAAGCTGTGGCGGGCGGTGGAGGCGCTGCGCGATGAGGGCACCGAGCCGCCCGGGGTCGACCCGGAGCACCACAAGGTGCGGTCCGCCTCCGTCGTGCTGGGCAAGGACGAGGCGTTCGCCGACGCCTGCGCCGAGGAGCTGACCGTGCGCCCGGGCATCCGGCACTCGTCGGTGTGATATGCAGCGCCGGCCCACCCTGCTGAGCAGCTGTGCCCGCGCGGCCACCGCCGCCGAGGCGCGGTTCCGGATCACCGTCGCCGAGCCCGCCGCGCGGGCATCCCGGGTCATCGCGCTCGACGAGGCCGCCGCCGCGCTCGTCCGCGGGCTGGCGGGCCAGCACTGGGGCGGCGGCCACTTCCTGGTGTACGCGGGGGAGCTGGCTGCCGATGGCCACGACGGCGCTGCCGCCGACGCCAGGCTGACCACCCCCGACGGCGGCCAGGTGCTGCTCAGCGAGGAACTCGCGGGCGCCGACGTGGCGGTGATGATCGCGACCGGGCAGGCTGGCCCAGAGCCGGCCGAGGTCATCGGCGACGCGTGCGCCCAGCGCCAGATCGCCTCGGCCGGGCTCGTCGTCACCAACGGCGGCCGTGCCGACGCGGTGGTGGCGGCACTGCGGCCGAACGCGATGGTGCTGGTCGTGCTCCCCGACGCCGGCGACATCCCGGGCATCCTGTCCGCGCTCCGGGTCTGACCGGCGGCGGGGCCGGGAGGAAGGCAGGACAGCCATGACCGGGAAGGTCACCGTCCAGGCGGTGCAGCGGATGAAGGGCGAGGGGCGCAAGATCGTCGCCGTGGTCGCCTGGGACTGCCAGCTGGCGATGATCGCCGACCGGGCGGGCGCTGACATCGTCTCGGCCGGGGACTCGGTCGGGGTGAATCTGTGGGGCCAGCGCAGCCCGCTGGAAGTGACGATGGAGCAGATGGTCCTGGTCTGCCGGGCGGTGCGGCAGGGCGTGAGCCGGGCGCTGGTGAGCGCCGACATCCCGTTCGGGCCGGTCCAGGAGGGGACCGAGAGCGCGGTCCGGGCAGCGGTCCGGCTGGTCAAGGAGGCCGGCGCCGACCTCGTGAAGATCGACGACGCGGCCAGCTTCCCGGCGGCGGTGGCCGCCGTGGCGGCGGCGGGCATCCCGGTGTGGGCACAGTTCGGCATCACCCCGCAGACGGCCCCGCGGTACGGGCTTGAGCAGGGCGCGGTCACGGCGGCGCTGGGCACCGTCCCGGCCGGGATGGCGGGCGAGTTCGCCGCCGAGGCGAAGGCGCTGCAGGCGGCCGGGGCCGCGCTGCTCGACTTCACCAACTCCGGGCCGGCCGCTGGGGCGGAGGTGACCCGCGCGGCCGGGATCCCGGTGCTCGGCGGGGCCGGCGGCGGGCCGTGGCTGGACGGGCGGATCCGGATGGGGCACGCCGCCATCGGCTACGCTGCCTCGGCCCTGGACCGGGAGCCGGACACCTACGCCAACGTGGCGCGGGTCACGCTGGACGCGCTCACCGCGTTCGCGGCGGACGTCCGGGCCGAGCGCCCGATCCGGGGCGACGCCCGGCGCCCGCCCGGCGGCTGAGGAACGAGAGGAGCGGCCGTGCCCACCGCCGTCATCAACGGCATCACCACCCGGTACCAGCTGACCGGGTCCGGGCCGCCGCTGCTCATGTTCTCCCCGGGCGGGTTCAGCGCGGAGCTGGCGAACTGGGCCTCGCTCGGCATCTACCGCCGCCTCCGGCTGCTGGCGCACCTGCCGGCCGCCTGCACCTGCATCACGTTCGACCGCCGCGAGTCCGGCCAGTCGGGCGGCCGGGTCGAGCGCGTGTCCTGGCAGGACTACGCCGCCCAGGGGATCGGCCTGCTCGACCACCTGGGCATCGCGCAGGCGCACCTGCTGGGAGGCTGCGCGGGCTGCTCGGTGGCGATCGCCGCCGCGGTGACGTACCCGGACCGGGTGGCGAGCATGGTGCTGTACTCGCCGGCTGGCGGCGCCAGGTACCGGCTCAAGCAGCAGGCCAGGTTCGCCAGCCATGTCAGCTTCGCCGCCGAGCGGGGGCTGCCGGAGGTCGCCGCCCTGGCCGCCGGCTCTGGCGGTACCTTCACCACCGACCCCCGGGTGGGCCCGTGGGCCAGCGTGATCCGGGCCGACCCCGCCTTCGCCGACGCCTACCGCAGCCAGGATCCGGCCCGCTACCAGGCCATCGCCGCCGGTATGGGGCGGGTGCTGTTCGACCGCGACACCGTGCCCGGGGCGGAGCCGGAGGACCTGCTGGCGCTGAGCCAGCCCGCGCTCATCGTCCCGGGGCAGGACGACTCGCACGCCACCTCGGCCGCCAGGTACCTGGCGGAGTGCCTGCCCGGGGCGCAGTACTGGGACGTGCCGGTGAGCGAGCAGACCGAGCAGACCGCGCCCGCCCGGGTCACCGGGTTCCTGGCCACTGCGGCCGCGGCGGACAGCCAGGTCAGCCAGGGATGAGCCGCTCGCCCCGCTCCAGGGCGGCGATCTGGTCCAGCCGGTGCTGGTGGCGGCCGCCCTTGAACGGCGTGGCCAGCCACACCTCGGTGATCCGCTCGGCCAGTGCCGGGGCGATGATCTTGGCACCGAGCACCAGCACGTTGGTGTCGTTGTGGGCACGGGCGATCTCGGCAGTGACCAGATCCTGGCAGAGGCCGGCCCGGATGCCCCGGATCTTGTTGCAGGCGATCTGCTCGCCAGACCCGGTCCCGCCGATCACGATGCCGCGGTCGGCCTGCCCGGCGGTCACCTGACCGCAGACGTCGGCGCACAGCGGCGGGTAGTCCACGGTCCCGGCCGCGTCCGGGCCCCGGTCGTCCACCTCATGACCCTCGCCGGTGAGCCACGTGATCAGGGCCGACTTGACCGCGGCGCCATTGTGATCGGCTGCGATGGCGATCCGCACGGTTGCCCGTCCCTTCCTGCCGCCGTTTCCGTCGTTGCTGGTCAGGGCCGGCCGGTCAGGCGGCCAGGCCATGGGTGCTCGCAGCGAACAGCGCTTCCGGGGCGACCGGCCGGTCGATGATCTGCTGGCTGACCGCGTGCCGGATCAGCTCGCTGATCATCGCCCGGTTGGGGCCGATGCCGTAGGGCAGCGGGTCGGCGCCGGTGATCTCCATGACCCGCCGGTACCTGCGGTCCTCCGGGGCTGCCAGCTCGCCCCGGCCGTCCCGGAGCCGCCCGACATACCGGTTCTTGGCCTCCGCGTAGGCGGTGAACAGGGCAGCCGCCAGGCCGGGATGGGCCGCGAGCAGGTCATCGCGCACCACCACCAGGTGGTTGATCGGGTAGCAGCCCCGGCTGGCCAGGGCCGCGAAGCCGGCCTCGGCGGCGTCCGGGATCAGCGGCACCAGCCGGGAGTCGTCCACGGCGCCGACGCAGGCGGCCAGCTCGCCCGCGGCGGTCAGGCCCGCGAGGTCGGCGCCCGGCGGCAGCCGGACCACGTTCGGCGGCAGCCGGAACGGCTCGACGTGCTCGTCGCCCGACGGCATCCAGGTGACCCTGTCCAGGTCCACGCCGTACTCGTCGGCCAGGATGCCGCGCGCCCAGACCCCGGTCGTGACCGTGAAGCCCCGGTTCACGCCCGCCTTCCGCCCTTCCAGGTCCCGCGGCCCGCGCAGGCCCGAGGCCGCCGGATCGTGGCGGACGGCGGAGTGGTGGAACGCGCGCACCAGGAAGACCGGGATCGCGGTGAAGGCGACGCCGGCGGCCCGGGCGCACAGGTAGGTGGTGAACGCCATCTCGCTGACGCCGAACTCGAGCCCCCGGACCATCCGCCGGAATCCCCGCACCAGCACCGGCACTTCCTCGAACCGGAGCCGGAAGCCCGGCGGGGTCACGGTCCCGTCCTTGAGCGCCTGCGTGCATCCCTGGGTACGGGTCACGGCCGTGAGCTCAGTGTCCGTCATCACGCCTGCCCAGGGTGCCTGCCGCGCGCCCGCACGGTCCGCTAAAGTAGCAAACCATAATACCTTAATCGGATGGCGGCGAGAGGAGCATCGGCCATGCCCGAGCAGGTGCTGGCGGCCGTCCGGACCGGTCCCGGCCGGACCGAGCTGCGAGAGTTCCCGATGCCGGAGATCGGCGACGACGGCGCCCTGCTCAAGGTCGAGGTGGCGGGCATCTGCGGGACCGACGTCAAGATGTACGCCCGGCCGCCGTCGGCGGCCCCGGTCATCATGGGCCACGAGAACGTGGGGGTCATCGCCCGGGCAGGGGCGGGCTTCCGGCGGCGGCAGCGGCTGGCGGAGGGCGACCGGGTGTTCGTCGAGCACTACGTCCCGTGCCTGGCGTGCGAGTGGTGCCGGGCGGGGGAATACCGGCACTGCGAGGCGACCGACTGGCGGACCAACCCGGACGCCCGCCGGTACGGCTACACCTCGGCCGATCACCCCTACCGGCTCTGGGGCGGGTTCGCCCAGTACATGTTCCTGCCGTGGAACGCCGTGCTGCACAAGGTCCCGGCCAGCATGCCGCCCGAGCTGGCCGGGCTCGCGACGCCACTGTCGAACGGCATCGAGTGGGCGCTGTTCGACGCGGGCGCCGGGTACGACTCCACGGTCCTGATCCAGGGGCCGGGCCAGCAGGGGCTGTCTCAGACCGTCGCCTGCAAGCAGGCGGGCGCCTCCCTCATCATCGTGACCGGCACCAGCCGTGACGCGGCGCGGCTGGAGCTGGCCGTCAGGCTCGGCGCTGACCACGTGATCGACACCGGCCGCGAGGACCCGCTCGGGCGGATCAGGGAGATCACCGGCGGGGCGGGGGTCGACATCGTGCTCGACTGCACCGCCGGGGCCGGCGTCAGCCCGGTGCTGCTGGGCATCGACGCGCTCAAGCGCCGCGGCGGCACCCTGGTGATCCAGGGCGAGCTGGACGAGTTCCCGGGCTTCCCGGTGCGGAAGATGACGGAGAAGGCGATCACCGTCAAGAGCGCGCGGGGCCACAGCTTCCGCGCCTGCGAGCTGGCGGTGCGGCAGCTGGCGTCCGGGCGCTTCCCGCTGGAGCTGCTGGCGACCCACGCCTTCGGGCTGGCGGAGGCCGACCGTGCGATCCGGGCGGTGGGCGGCGAGGGCGGCCCCGGCGTCATCCACGTGTCGCTGCTGCCCTGGCGGGATGGCGCCGCTGAGGGTGCGGCCTAATCCGGCGACCGGAGGAGCAATCGTGGCGAGCGCGGCCGGCCCCGGCGGCGAGATCAGGCCCGACGCCTACCGCAAGGCGTCGGGCCAGGCCCGGTACGTGGCGGACCTGAGCCTGCCCGGCATGCTGCACGCGGCGGTGGTCCGCAGCCCGCTGCCGCACGCCAGGATCACCGGGGTGGACGCCAGCGCGGCGCTCGCGGTCCCCGGCGTGGCCGGCGTGTTCACGGCCGCGGACGTGACCCCCCGGCCGTACGGGCGGGCGGTCAGGGACGTGCCGGTGCTGGCGGCAGGCCGGGTCCGGTTCACCGGGGAGCGGGTGGCGGCCGTGGTCGCCGGGACGCGGCGGGCGGCGGCGGCTGCCGCCGCCCTGGTCGAGGTGAGCTACGAGGAGCTGCCCGCCGTGCTGACCGCGGCGGAGGCGATCACGCCGGAGGCGCCGCCGGTGCACGACGCCCCCTGGGACTACCGGGGCGCGGCGGTGTCGGCAGCCGACGGCCGCAACCTCCAGTCCCGGGTGGTGCACGGGTCGGCGGCCGAGGCCAGCGCCGCCCTCGGCCGGGCGGACCACGTGGTCGACCGCGTCTACACCACCCCGTCCGGGCACCAGGGCTACCTGGAGCCGCAGGCCTGCCTGGCGGCCGCCGGGCCGGGCCGGGTCCGGATCTGGGCCACCAACAAGTCCCCCTACCGGCTGCGGGGGCAGCTGGCCGAGTGCCTCGGCCTGGACCCCGCCGCGGTCGAGGTGGAGCCGGTGCCGCTGGGCGGCGACTTCGGGGGCAAGGGTTCCCCGATGGACATCCCGCTGTGCGCCGAGCTGTCCCGGCTCACCGGCCAGCCGGTGAAGCTCGTGCTCAGCTACGGCGAGGACCTGACGGCCACCAACCCCAGGCACCCGGCCCGGATCCGGGTGCAGGCCGGCTGTGACCGGGACGGGCGGCTGATCGCGCTGTCGGTCCGGGCGCTGCTCAACGGCGGCGCCTACGCGGGCTTCAAGCCGCTGGCCACCGCCGGCCTGCACGGCATCGAGGACGCCGCGCTCGCCTACGACATCCCGGCCGTGTTCATCGAGTCGCTGATCGCCTACACCCACACCGTGCCCCGCGGCCACATGCGCTCGCCCGGCTCGCCGCAGGCGAACTTCGCGGTCGAGTCGGCGCTCGACGAGCTGGCAGCGGCGGCCGGCCTGGACCCGGTCTCGTTCCGGCAGCGCAACCTGGCCCGCGCGGGCGGGCCCGGTGGCCACGGGCGGGAATGGGCGGAGGCCCGCGGCAGCCAGACGCTGGCGGCCGCGGTGGCACGGGCCGGGCAGCAGCCCGCGGCGGTGCCCCCCGGCTGGCGGCACGGCACCGGCGTCGCGGTGTACGCGCGGGAGGCCCCCCCGATCAGGGGGACCAGCGTGCGGCTGGAGCCGGGCCCGGGGGACACGGTGCGGGTCGGGGTCCCGATCCCGGAGACCGGCACCGGCAATCACGCGGTGGTGCGCAACCTGCTCGCGGCCGAGCTCGGGATCAGCCCGGGCCAGGTCGAGGTGGTCCAGCTGGCCACCAGCGAGCTGCCCGCCGACCCGGGCGTCGGCGGCAGCCGGGTGACCGTCGGGATGGCAGCGGCCCTGATCCGGGCCGCGCAGGCGTGGCGGGACCGGGCCGGCGACGGGCCGGTCCTGGCCGGGACCGGGGCGGACGGGACGGACCAGGCGGACGGCGCTGACGGCACGCCCGCGGTGGTCTCGTACTGCGCCCAGGCCGCCACCGTCGCGGTCGACCCCGGTACCGGCCAGGTCGCGGTGCTCGACCTGACGACCGCGGTGGACGTCGGCCGGATCGTCAGCCCGCGCGCGCACCAGATGCAGATCGACGGCGGGGCGGTCATGGGCTACGGGTTCGCCTGCCTGGAAGACCTCCTCGAGGAGGACGGGCAGCTGATGGCGGCGAACCTGGGCGAGTTCAAGATCCCGTCCGCGGCGGACATCCCGCCGCTGCGGACCGTGCTGGTGACCGGCGGCCAGGGCGTCACCAGCGCCGGCGTGAAGCCGGTCGGCGAGCTGGCCAACGTCCCGGTCGCGGCCGCGGTCGCCAACGCGGTGGCGGCCGCCACCGGCTGCCGCATCCGCGACCTTCCCGTCACCGCCGAGCGGGTCTACTGGGCGCTGCGGGGAGAAGCGCCGGCCGCGCAGGTGCAGCGCCCGTGAAACTGTCGTTCACCCTCAACGGCGAGCCCGTGGCGGCCGACGTGGCCCCGGACGAGCTGCTGGTCGAGGTGATCCGCGGGCTCGGTCTGACCGGCACCAAGCAGGGGTGCGGGGTGGGGGTGTGCGGGCTGTGCACAGTGCTGGTCGGCGACCGCCCGGTCAGCTCGTGCCTGTACCTCGCCGCCTGCGCGGAGGGCGAGCAGGTGTGGACGGCCGAGGGCCTGGCCCGGGCCGAGCCCGCACTGATCCGGGCCTTCGCCGAGCAGGAGGGCATGCAGTGCGGCATCTGCACGCCGGGACAGGTCGTGACCGCGGCCGCGCTCGCGCGGGAGCATCCCGCCGCCACCGACGCCGAGCTCCGGCACCACCAGGCGGGCACCCTGTGCCGGTGCACGGGATACCAGACCATTTTCGCCGCCGTCAGGGCCTACCTTGACAGCCGCTGACCTGAGCTTCCGCGCGCCGGCGACGCTGGCCGAGGCGCTGGCGGCGCTGGCGGGCGACGAGGAGGCGATCGCGCTGGGCGGCGGGACCTCGGTGGCCCTGCTGCTCAAGCACGGCCTGATCGAGCCGCGGCGGCTGGTCTGGCTGGGCAGGGTCGGCGGGCTGGGGGATCTCCAGGCCCGCCCGGACGGCAGCCTTGCCATCGGGGCGACCGTCACGCTACGGGAGCTGGCCGGCTCGGCCGCGGTGAGGCGGCTGGCCCCGGCGCTGGCGGAGGCGGCCGGGCAGGTCGGCAACCCGCGGGTGCGGGCGGTGGCGACGGTCGGCGGGGCGCTCGCCCACGCCGATCCGCGGCAGGACCTGCCCCCGGCACTGCTGGCGCTGGCGGCCACGGCCAGGATCGCCGGCCCGGCCGGGGAGCGGGAGCTGCCGCTGGCCGGCTTCTACACCGGGTTCATGGAAACCGTGCTCGCGCCGGGCGAGCTGGTCACGCAGGTCATCGTGCCGTCCGGGCCGGGCCGCCGGTCGGCCTACCTGCGGTTCACGCCTGCCAGCGAGGGTGACTTCCCGGTCATCGGGGCGGCCGCCAGCATCATGCGCGGCGCTGACGGGCTGGTCACCGGGGCCGCGCTGGCGCTGGCCGGAGCCGGGCCGGTGCCGCTGCTGATCCCCGCCGCCAGGGAGCTGGCCGGCCACGTGCCGGCCGCCGCCGACATCGAGGCCGTGGCCGCTGCCGCTGCCGCGGCCGCCAGGCCCGTGTCCGACCAGCGCGGGTCGGCCCGCTACAAGCAGGCCATGGCCGCGGAGTGGACCCGCCGGGCGCTGCGCGCCTGCCTGAGCGACACCGGCCCGGCGGGGTCCTGAGCGGCCCGGCGATTGCCAGCCTGCAGGACCGGCGCGGTGAGCGGCCGGGGCGGGCGTCTCATGCCGGGCTGCGCTGCAGCCGGGCGGCACCGCGGCGCGACTGCCGGCCGCGGCCGGGATCCCAGCGGAAGCAGGCAAGCGCGACCGCCAGGCCGACCGCGACCCAGCCCGCGAGGAGGCCGATCTGCCCGGGAGTCAGGACCGGCCAGTTGCCTGGATGGCGGAGCGCCTCGGTGGCGGCGGCGATGACCGGGCGGGCTGGTAGGTAGCTCGTCGCGGTTACGAGCCAGGCTGGCCGGGTGACGCCCCCGAGGGCACCGGATACCAGCACGATTGGCAGGTAGGTGACCGTGAGCAGCGGGTATGCGGCGGCCGCGGTCGGGATGAACGCGCTCACGGCGGTGCCGAGCGATGCCCACGCCAGTGCCCCGGCAGTCGTCGGGATCAGCATCCATGCCGCGCCGGCCGCGCTGACCGGCGCGCCCATGAGCGCGGCGACTAGCACGGTCAGCAGCGCGCTCGCGTCAGCGACGACGACGGTGGCGGCGATCTTGCCGGCGAAGAAGCAGCCCGGCGGCAGCGGCGTCATCCGCCATCGGCGCAGTATGCCTGACTCGCGTCCGATGACCAGGGTGCTGGCGTGGGTCACGAACGCGGAGGAGATGACGCCGAGCGCGGCGAGGCCGCCGACGAGCGCGAGTTGCTCACCGCCGCCCGCCCCGGTGCCGTGCATGAGCAGGACGAGGACCGGCAGCAGGACCCCGGCGAGCAGTGCCCGGGTCGAGCGTGTCAGCAGCCGCAGCTGGTAGCCGGCCTGCTTGCCGGTGAGCGAGAGCCAGCCGGGCAGCCGCCCGCCGGTGC
>DASQSC010000639.1:0-2438 GCA_035642555.1 Streptosporangiaceae bacterium
GTGCAGGGTGCTGGCGGCCAGGAACCCCGCCAGCACCACCGCGGCGGCGTCCGCCCAGGCCGCCGCGAGCAGCAGCGACAGCCCGATGCCGATGCTGAAAGCGCCCGCGTCCCCGATGAAGTGCCCGCTGTAGGGGAAATCCGCCGCCGTGGCGAATGAGCGCGGCGCCGCGACCGCCCATATGCCAGTGACCAGCATGAATCCTCCGGATGCCACCAGCGCGAGGGTGGTGAGCGCCTGACCGGGCCGTCCTGACGAGCCCATCTGCCTGCCTCCTGCCGTTCCGCCCGGGACCGCTGCCCGGCCCCGGTGTCCGCTGTGAGGTAGGACGAGATGGTCACCCGCCGCGTGACAGCTCCGGCGAGGGACCGGCGACAATAGCGAACGGTTGCCCGGCCGTGTCAGCCCGGCACGGCCAGCGGGGCTACTGGGGGCCGGGGCCGAGCCGGCCCCGGCGCGGATACAGGTCCCGCAGCAGGCCGACCTCCGCGGCATGGTGGATGAGCTCGTCCATGACATGCAGCGCCAGATCGGCGGTGTTGCTGCCGGCGTACGGGCCGAAGGCGGGACCGATGGGGCGCCACCAGCGTTCCTCGCTGATCCGCCCGATCCCCTCCCGCCAGCCCCGGTAGGCGCGGTCGAGGAATCCGGCCGCCGCGGCCGCGGACGGGGCGAACTCGACGTCATCGACCGTGATCTTCCCGTCCGCGAACAGGCGGTCCCCGAAGCCGATGAAGGTCAGCCCGATGTGCCCGATACGCCAGGCGATCGTGGTCACGGGGACCGGATCCGGAGCGGGGCCGCCGCCGCCATCCCCGTCGATCCGCCACCGGCCGTCGCTGGCCAGCCGCACCGACCAGCACCCCGGCACGGGCTCCCAGAAGTACTCGTCGTCGGGCAGGCCCGCCAGGCGCTGTCGGAACCGGTCCCACGTGTCGTCGAAGGCGGTGCCGAGTGACGTCCCGATGCCAGCCATGCCCCCAGGCTGGCACGGCCCGCCGGGCGGCGGTAGTAATGAGGACGGATGCGGCGGGCCGGGCTGAGAGGACTGCTGATGCTCTACGCCTTCGGGTTCGACCGGCTGGGGGTGCTGGTCAGCGACCTGTACTTCGTGGACCCGGCGCCGGGCAAGGGCCAGGAAGGGCCCGAGCACGGGGTCCGGCTGGAACTGCGCCTGCTCGAGCGCGGGGACCTGAAGGGCTCGGTCTACGCGGCCCGGCCGATCACGGCCGGCGAGCCTTTCTGGCGCGCCGACCTGCTGGAGTCGGTGGCCGGACCGCCGGGCAGCTTCGACCGGACGCACCACCATCCCCGGTTCTCCGGCTGGAACCCTGGCCGGCGGGTGTTCGAGCCGGGCCTGACCGGCGACCCGGTCGGGTGGCTGGGCGGCAAGCTCTCCGGCCTCCCGGCACTGCTGGCCGAGGCAGGGCTCCCGGCGGACACCGCGAGCCCGGCCGACCTGGCCGGCCTGCGGGATGCCGTGCCCGAGATCCTCGACGTCACCCGGCGGCTGCTGGCCAGGGTGCGGGCGGGCGAACTCGGCCGCGCCCCGGACGGCGAGCCCGCCGGCAGCGTCCGCGCCAGCTGGCTCTGACCGGGCGATGCCGGATGCCGCCGGCCCCGCCCGGATCGGTGAACATGGGGCCATGACCGAGGGCGACGTGAGCCAGCTGGCCCGCCCGCGGCGCGGCCATTTCGACCTCGGCACCGGGTATCACGGCGATCTCTGGCTGGACCTGGACGCGCTGTTCCTGTGGCCGGACCGGCTGGGGCCCGCCGTCCGTCAGCTCGCCGCGGAGCTGCGCAGGTACCGGCTGGATGCGGTCAGCGGGCCGCTGACGGGCGGCGCATTCCTGGCACAGCAGCTGGCCGGCCTGCTCGGGACCGCGTTCCTGCCGGCGTATCCCGCGGCCGGCTCCCCGCCGCCCGGCTTCCGGGTTCCGGCCGGGCTGCGGGAAGGGATCAGCGGGTGGCGGGTGGCCGTAGCGGACGACGCGGTCAACGCGGGCACCGCCGTGCTCGCCACGTGCGAAGATCTGCGCGGGGCAGGGGCGGTGCCGGTCGCGGTGGCGGCACTGCTCGCGCTCGGCCCGGCCCGGGCCCGCCTCGCCGGCACGCTCAGGCTCCCGTTCCATGCCGTCTCGGCGCTGGCCAGCGAGGCCTGGCCGGCCGGGAACTGTGCCCTGTGCGCGAGCGGGGTGCCCATCGACCCGCCCGCGGCCTGACGCACCCGGCCTGGCCTCAGCCCCGGCCTGGGCGGCTGAGCAGCTGGAAGGCCGCGCCCGTGGCGGACGCGTAGACGACGTGATGAATGCTGTCGACGGCGGCCTCCCGCAGGCCCCACTGGGTGACCGGCGGCGTGACGCCCAGCGCCGGGAGCATCACCTGCTCGGTGCCCCACAGCACGGCCAGGTGGGCGGCGGTGGCGGCCGGCGGCG
>DASQSC010000640.1:0-5707 GCA_035642555.1 Streptosporangiaceae bacterium
GTGGTGCGGTCCAGCGGCGTCATGGCGCTGGGCACGCTCGCCTCCCGGGGGACCGGCTTCCTGCGGACGCTGGTGCTCGCGTACGTGCTGGGCGTCGGCGCGGTGTCGATCTCCTACAACAACGCCAACACGCTGCCGAACGCCGTCTACGACCTGATGCTGGGCGGCATCCTCACCAGCGTGGTGGTCCCACTGCTGGTCAACGCGGCCAAGCGGGACGCGGACGGCGGCGAGGCCTACGACCAGCGCATGTTCACGCTCGCCACGGTGTCGCTGGCGGCGCTCACGCTGGTCGCGACGCTGGCTGGCAGCCTGCTGGTGGACCTGTACGCGCACGCGATCACCGGGCCCGAGCACCACCTGATGGTGATCTTCGCCTACTTCTTCATCCCGCAGATCTTCTTCTACGGGGTGAGCTCGCTGGCGGGCGGAGTGCTCAACGCCCGCGGCCACTTCGCCGCGCCGATGTGGACGCCGGTCGTCAACAACGTCGTGGTCATCCTGGTGCTGCTGATGTTCATCGTCATCGGCGGCGGTGGCGCGTCGGTGACCAGCATCAGCGCCAGCCAGGTGCAGCTGCTGGGGTTCGGCACCACGCTCGGGATCGTCGCCCAGATGGCGGCGCTGATCCCGGCGCTGCGCCGGGTCGGCTTCCGCTGGCACCCCCGGTTCGACTTCCGCCGCGCCGAGGTGACCGAGATCCTGCGGATGGCGGGCCCGCTGTTCGGCTACATCCTCACCACCCAGGTGGCGTTCCTGGTGGTGCAGAACGTCGCCAACGCGGCATCCACCCACGCCACCTTCGACGGCTACTCCACCTACACCTATGCCTGGCAGTTGTTCCAGATGCCGTACGCGATCGTCGGCATCTCGGTCATCACCGCCCTGCTGCCGCGGATGAGCGCGCACGCTGCTGAGCGCAGGTTCGGCGAGGTCAAGCGTGACTTCTCGAGCGGGGTGCGGCTGGCGTCGGTGATCGTGGTCCCGTCCGCGCTGACGCTGGCGGTGCTGGGCGCCCCGCTGGCCGAGGCGCTGCTCGGCTACGGCAGCACCTCGGGCCCGGAAGCGAGCTACATCGGCGAGGTGTTCGGGCTGTTCTCGCTCGGGCTGGTGCCGTACATGATCTTCCAGCTGCAACTGCGGGTCTTCTACGCGATGCACGACAGCCGGACCCCGATGCTGATCGGCGTGGCGGTGATGGCCGCCAACATCGCCGGCAGCCTGGTGAGCCTGGCCGTGCTCCCCACCGGTCACGTGGTGGAGGGCCTCGGGGTGGCGTTCGGCTTCTCCAACGCCATCGGGGCGGTCGTGGCCTGGCGCATCCTGAGCCGCCGCCTGCGCGGCCTGGCCGGCCACCAGATCGCGCGCAGCCTGATCCGGATGCACCTGGCCGCCATCCCGGCCATGGTGTTCGCGCTCGCCACCACCTACGCGGTCGGCGTCATCTTCTCCGCCGGCGCGGCCTTCGGCATCATCACGGTGATATTCGGCGGCAGCGGGGCATTGCTGCTGTATGTCCTGTTCAGCCGGGCGCTCGGGATCACCGAGGTCACCGAGCTCATCACCGGCCTGCGAGCCCGGCTCGGACGTGCCTCGTAGGTCCCGGGCGGCACGGCCAGGCAGGGGTAAGGTGTCACCTGCGGGTAACGGTTTGCGCAGGCAGCCCCGGCCCCTTCGGCATGTCGCCCCCCGCAGCCTACGATGGTCTAGGCAGGACAGCCTGCCGTGACAGATGACACCCGCCGGGGGCACCGAAAGGAGGGTCGAGGGCTCGGCCGCTCTTGACTGCGCAAGAATGAGCACGTTTATCTCTGAACCGGGTACCCGGCTGGGCGGTCGTTACCGGCTGGAGGACCGGATCCGCGATAGCGGCGGCTGGTCAGCGTGGAAGGCGATCGATGAGACGCTGGCCCGGCCGGTTGCCGTGCTCACCTTCGCGCCGGGGTTCCCCCGCATCCAGGAGGTCGTGACGGCGGCGCGCGCCGCCAGCAGGATGACCGACACGCGGCTGGCGCAGGTGTTCGACGTCGAGGAGACCTGGGACCAGGCCTACGTCGTGATGGAGTGGGTCAGCGGCGACTCGCTGGATGACCTGCTGGCTGAGGGGCCGCTCGAGCCGGGCCGGGGGGCCGAGATCCTCATCGAGGGCGCCGCGGCGATCTCCTCGGCGCACGCGGCCGGCCTGGCCCACCTCTGCCTCACCCCCGGATCGCTCCGATGGAGCCAGTCCGGCGGGGTGAAGATCACCGGCATCGCGATCGACGCGGCGCTGACGGGCGCCACGGCCGACGACCCGGTGGAAGCGGACACCCGCGGGCTCGGCCAGCTACTGTACGCGGCGCTGACCGCACACTGGCCCGGCCCTGACTGGCCCGGTCTGGCGGCGGCCCCGGAAGCCGACGGGCGGCCGCTCAGCCCGCGGCAGGTGTGCGCGGGCGTGCCCGCTGCCCTCGACGAGATCACCTGCGAGGCGATGTTCGGCGACGCCCGGCGCGGCAGCCCGCCCATGTCCTCGCCCGGCACGCTGGCGGAGGCGCTGGCAGAGGTCGCGCCAGCGCCGATGGCGCCGCCGCCAGCGCCGCCCCCGATGCCCACCACCGGCTACGACGGCACCGGCGGGTTCCCCACCGCGGCCGGATACGGCAGCGGCGGATACGGCGGACACGGCACCGATAGCTACGGCATGGGCGGGTACGGCGCGGGCTACGGCACCGCCGGATTTGACAGCGGGTACGGTGGCGGCGGCTATCCGCAGGCCGCGGGGCCGGACGGCGGTGGCCGGACGGCTGGTTACTGGGACGGGCCCGGACGGCCCGGTCAGCCGGGCCGGGGACCTGTGATGCCCCGACGGCCCGGGCCCGGCCGCCCCAAGACCACCTGGGCCGCGCTCGGCGTGGTGGGCCTGGTCGTGATCGCGGTGATCGCGCTTGCGGTGCGCTCGCTCGGCGGCCACGGCGGCAACTCCGGGGCCGGGGCCGGCGCCGGCGGCAGCCATTCAGGCTCGCCCTCGAACGCGGCCGCCAGCACGCTCACGCCGCTCAGCGCGCACGGGTTCGACGCCCTCAGCACCCCGTCTGATGACCCAGGCAACGAGAACGATGACATGGCCGCCAAGGCGATCGACGGCAACTTGAAGACGGCCTGGCAGACCCAGTACTACCTGGGCAGCCCCGTGTTCGGCGGAACCAAGTCCGGCACCGGCCTGATCCTGGACATGGGCTCGGCCGTGCGGCTGTCCTCGGTGCAGGTGACGTTCGGAAACGTCCCCGGCGCCAACGCCCGGATCGAGCTGGGGAACAGCAGCACCCGCGCGCCCGGCACCCTGCAGTCGTTCACCACGGTCGCCAGCGCCGACGACGTCAGCGGGACCCACACCTTCCAGGTCAGCAGCAGCGCCACGGGCCAGTACCTGCTGATCTGGTTCACCAAGCTGCCGCCGCGCTCGGCCAGCTCGCACAGCCAGTATCAGGGCGACATCTTCAATATCGTGGTGCGCGGCTCCAAGTAGGGTGTGCTGCGGGGTACGCCCTGATGCCCCGCCCGGCACGACGGGCCTGGCGGAACGATCGGGTGACGGGAGCGCCGTGAGCGGACCGGGTGCGGCAGGCGCCGAGCCTACTGACGCTGACCTGCTCCGCAATCACGCGGCTGGCGACGCCGAGGCATTCGGCGCTTTGTTCCTGCGGCACCGGGACCGGCTGTGGGCGGTGGCGGTACGCACGCTCGGCGATCCGGAGGAAGCCGCCGACGCGCTGCAGGACGCGATGATCTCCGCGTTCCGCCGTGCCAGCACGTTCCGGGGGGACTCGGCCGTGACCACCTGGCTGCACCGGATCGTCGTCAACGCGTGCCTGGACCGGCTGCGCCGGAAGGCGGCCCGGCCCGTCTCCGGAGGACTGGCGGACGAGGCGCTCGACGCCATGGCCCGGGATCCGCGGCCCGCCGTCCCCAGCACCGACGCCGACCTGGCGCTGGACGTGACCGCCGCGCTCCGCGCGCTTCCGCCCGACCAGCGGGCCGCCCTGGTGCTGGTGGACATGCTGGGATACCCGGTCGCCGACGCCGCCGAGGTGCTCGCCGTCTCGGCCGGCACGGTGAAGAGCCGCTGCGCCCGCGGCCGGGCCCGGCTCGCGCCAAGGCTCGCGCACCTGCGAGGGCAGGCAGCACCCGGGACGGCGGGCAGCCAGGCGGAGTCATCCGCCCGGGCGGGGGCTGGCAGCCAGGCGGGGGCGGCTGACGGGCCGGCGGCCAGCGGCGGGGCGGCGGATCCCCTCGCGGCCACGGCCGTGCCGGCAGATTCTCAGCCAGGCGCGGCAGAGCGGAACCAGTCGGCGCCCGGATACGTCTCACCTGCGGAGAGAGGGGGTGACAGCCGGCCATGACCGAGCATTCCGGCCCGCAGTCCGGGCAGGCTGGCCAGCACCCCGATCCTGCCACCCTGGCGGAATTCCGCGAGGGCATTCTCTCCGCCCCGGACGCGGCCAGGATCCGCTCGCACCTGGCCGGCTGCCCCGGCTGTGCCAAGGCCAGCGACCGGCTGGCCGACGTCACCGCCCTGCTCGCGAACGCGCCCGTGCCGCCGATCCCGCCGGACGTGTCCGCCCGGATCCAGGCCGCCATCGCCGCCGAAGCGACGGCCCGGGGCGCTGCCACGGCCGGTGGGGTGGCCGGGAACGGAGACAGCGCCCAGGCGGCCGCGGCACCGCGCGGGGCCGGCCGGCCACCGGGCCGCGACGCCACCGGTGCTCCGCCGGGGCGGCCCGGCGCCAGCCCGGGCCGGCCTGGACGGCGCCGGGGCCGGGTCCCGCTGGCCCGCTCCCGGGCAGCGATGGGTGCCCTGGCGGCCACCGCCGTCCTGGTCGTCCTCGGCGGGGGCGGATACGGCGTGGCGCAACTGCTCTCGCCGGGCCAGTCAGGCCAGGCAACGGCCTCGGGCGGGTCAGCGCGATCGGCCGCGTCCCGCCCGTCCAGCCCCCGGCCCGCCGGTCTCCAGAACGGCGGCCTTAACCCGGCCCAGCAGGTCACGCCTTCCGCCGCGCTCCCGGCCGTGGTCAGTCAGGAGAACTTCACCCACGACGGCCTGGCCAGCCAGGTTCAGGCCGCGGTGAAGAAGTATTCAGGTTCTCCTGGCAGCACCATCGGGCCGGCCGCTGGCGCGCGCCCGGTGGGCAGCATGGCCAGCCTCCGGCGGTGCGTGACGGCCGTCACCCCCGGGCAGGCGGTGCGGCTGATCGTGGTCGCCAAGTACCAGGGCAAGGACGCCTACGTGATCGTGACCGCGGCGCCCAGCGGCGGCCCGGACCGCGCGGTGGTGGTGGACCAGGGCTGCACGCCCGCCCACCCGGACGTGCGGGCCCGGACGACGGTCCCCGGCACCGGGTGACCTCACCGGGCGGAGCGTGCCTTCCGGCCGCACACTCCGGCCGCCAGTCTGGCCAGGCATTCCGTCGGGCATTCCCGGCAGGACGGGCATTCCGGGCCCCCAGCGGGCGCGCCCGTGCCCGGATCCGGCCATTCCGGCCGGATCACGGTGCAGTTGGGCCGGGGCCGCCACGGCCGGGAATCCCGGCGCCCTAGGATCGGTTGACGCCGGTGGCACTGCAAGAGAGGCGAGTTCAGGTGACCGAGATCCACAACGTGATCATCATCGGGTCGGGCCCAGCCGGGTACACGGCCGCGCTGTACGCGGCAAGGGCGCAGCTACAGC
>DASQSC010000641.1:0-2762 GCA_035642555.1 Streptosporangiaceae bacterium
GGCGCCCGGCCCCGGCACTGCCGCGGCGCCCGGCCCCGGCACTGCCGTGCCCCCGCCGGTCACGGCGGGGGCCGCCGCTGGCTCGCGCTGCGGGACGGCCGGCCCGAGGGAGGCCGCGATCGCCTGGATGGTCGCGTTCGGCCGTTCCTCGGCGCCGGCCAGGACCGCGAGCACCGGGCGCACCGGCAGCCCCTGGCTCAGCTCGACGATCTCGTCGAGCTCCATGCCGGACTCGGTCAGCGTGCCGGTCTTGTCCAGACACAGCACGTCCACCCGGGCCAGCACCTCGATCGCCGGCAGCTCCTGCACCAGGCACTGCCGCTGCCCGAGCCTGATCACCCCGACCGCGAAGGCGACGCTGGTCAGCAGGACCAGGCCCTCCGGGATCATGGTGACGATCCCGGCCACGGCGCCGGCCACCGCGTCACCGGGCGACCCGGTCAGGTACAGCAGCTGGCTCACCGTCAGCAGGACGGCGACCGGCACGATCACCCAGGTGATGAGCCGGAGGAAGCGGTTGATGCCGGCCATCAGCTCGGACCTGGCCAGGCTGAACGTGCTGGCCTTGGCGACCAGCCGGGCCGCGTAGGCCTCGCGCCCGACCCCGGTGGCCGTGACGGCGCCGGACCCGCTGGCCACGAAGCTGCCCGACAGCACCCGGTCGCCCGGGTGCTTCCCCACCGGATCGGATTCGCCGGTCAGCAGGGACTCGTCGATCTCGAGCCCGGCGCTGCCGGCCACCTCGCCGTCCACCATGACCGAGTCTCCCGGGCCGAGCAGGATCCGGTCGCCCAGCACGATCTGGTGGGGCCGGATCTCGGTCACCACGGCGTCCCTGACCACCCGGACCGGTTCCTCGCCGAGCACGGCGAGCCGGTCGAGGGTCCGCTTCGCCCGCAGCTCCTGAATCACGCCGATGCCGGTGTTGGCCACGATCACCAGGCCGAACAGCGCATCCTGCGGGTTCCCGGTGAGCAGGATCACCACGACCAGGGTGCCGACGATGGCATTGAAGAGCGTCAGCACGTTGGCGCGGACGATGTCGGCCGCCGGGCGGCTGGTCCGGCGCGCCACCAGGTTGACGTCGCCGCTGGCGGTCCGCTCAGCGACTTCCGCGCCGGTCAGGCCGGTGGCCCGGACCGGGCTATGCACGGTATCCCCCCGTTGGCTCGTACCAGTTCCACTCTAGATGCGGCGCCGGAAGTGAACCGCCCGGCCGGGGCCGAGCCGTTCCCTGATCCGGTCGGTGATCTGGCCGCGGGCCAGGTCGGCGGCCAGCCGGCAGGCCGCGGCCACGCCCTTCGCGGTGGCCGCGCCATGGGCCACCACCACGGTCCCCTCCATGCCCAGCAGCGCCGCCCCGCCGTAGGTCTCCCGGTCCACCCGGGCGGCGAGGTCCCGCAGGACCCGTCGCTGGAGCACCGTCCCCAGCCGGGCGGTGACCGAGCCGAGCAGGGCCGCCCGCAGCTCACCGGCGGCGAAGCCCGCCGCCCCCTCGATCGCCTTGAGGGCGATGTTGCCGGCGAACCCGTCGGTCACCACCACGTCCACCCGCCCCGCCATCAGGTCACCGCCCTCCACGTTGCCCTCGAACCGGATCGGGCTGCCGCCGTGCGGCGGGTCGGCCTGGAGCAGCTCGTAGGCCCGCCGTGCCAGCTTGTTGCCCTTGCCCGGCTCGGCCCCGATGGTGAGCAGCCCTACCCGGGGCTCGCTGACGGCGTGGGCGATCTCCGCGTAGGCCGCTCCCAGCTGGGCGAACTGGACCAGCATCTCTGGCTTGGGGTCGGCGATCGCGCCGGCGTCGATCAGGATCGTCGGCTTCGGGGAGGTGGGCAGCACCGCCGCCAGCCCCGGCCGGGTGACCCCGGGCAGGGCGCGCAGCCGCAGCCGGGCCGTGGCCACGATCCCGCCGGTGGATCCGGCCGAGACCACCGCCGCCGCCTGTCCCCGCCGGACCAGCTGGCAGGCCACGGCAAGGCTGGAACGTGGCCGCCGCCAGCTCGCCAGCGACCCCTCTTCCATGGTGATCCAGTCCTCAGCCGGGATCACCCTGACCACGCCGCCGGGGCGGTGCTCCGCCAGCAGCGCGCCGAGCTGCTCAGGCCTGCCGGTCAGCAGGATCTGCAGGCCGGGGCCGGCGGCAGCGGCCGCGCCCGCGACGACTGCCTCGGGAGCGTTGTCACCGCCCATCGCGTCCACGGCGATGCTGACCGCCGGGGCGGGCGGGGACGGGGAAATGGCTGACACGGTGGATCCGCCAGTCTGTCAGTGCGGGTCAGCGCCTGAGCTGGCGCGTGGGCACAAGCTTCTCACTGCCGGGCGTGCCTCCTCCCGGCAGCCGGCGCTCGCAACGGCTGCGATCACAGGACATACCCTTAAGGTTCATATCGCCCTCCCTGGGGTAACCCTTAGTAAAGCGTGGGGGATCGTCGCAGGCGTATGCCAAGACGTGACCGTGCCCGCTCGGCGGCCCGTGCCGGAACCCCTCGCGGTGCGGTGAACAAGGAAGGATGGCGGCTGATCGAGACCGTGACCTAGGGATTCCCGCAGCTTCGTCCCTTTTAAATCGGGTTGCGCCACAGCTTCTGTCTCACCTGGATCATCTGGTATGTAAGCGGTGGAAGCCGCACCAGCCGGTGGCTGACCAACTCGCGCGCCCTGCAGCCCGGGGGCTGACCAACCGGGAGGAACACGCGTGACTGAAATACGGGAACGAACCAGCCCGGCGCCGGCGCCGGGCCGCAGGTTCCGGGCGTATACCG
>DASQSC010000642.1:0-3999 GCA_035642555.1 Streptosporangiaceae bacterium
ACCCTGACCCGGATCCTGTACACCCTGTACCGGCAGGGGCTGGTCTGGCAGCGGATGGCGG
This sequence comes from Streptosporangiaceae bacterium, assembly GCA_035642555.1. Lineage (GTDB taxonomy): Bacteria > Actinomycetota > Actinomycetes > Streptosporangiales > Streptosporangiaceae > JAIRTY01. The sequence goes on from DASQSC010000642.1 coordinate 62, forward strand.
ACGGCGCCTTCCTGCCGAGCCACATCATGCTGCAGCGCGGCCGGCTCGACGACACCGCCTGGCTGGTCGAGATCGCCTCCGCGGTGCTCGAGCGGCTCGGCGACCGGGTGATGTGGCCGTCGGTGCTGTCGGTGCCGCGGCTCGACTACATGGAGGTGGTCGAGACCAACAGCCCGCGGGCCCGGTTCGACGAGCTGCCGGCCGCCCCGATCGGGTTCCGCGCCAACCTGCTGCGGTCCGCGTCCGGCCGGGCTTACCTGGCGTTCTGCCCGGACCAGGAGCGCGAGGCGATGCTGCGGCGGCTGCGGGAACGGGAGATCGCCGGGCACGAGCTCGCCCACGACCCGGCGGCCATCCAGCAGATCGTGGCGACGACGCGGCGCCGCGGCTACAGCACCCGGGCGGACGACTTCGGCAGTCACTACAGCAAGCCCAGGTCCGAGGCGGACGACGGCCGCAGTTCGATCGCGATGCCGATCCGGGCCGGCGGCCAGGTGCTCGGCTGCGTCAACCTGACCTGGCGGCGAAAGGCGCTGACGGTCAGCCAGGCGGTGGACCGCTACGGCGCCGACCTGCACGGCGCCGTGTCCGCGATCGAAAGCCGGGCCGCCGAGCTCGGCATCGCCCAGGCCGGCGGCGCTGCCGGATCCGGTTAGCCTCCCGGTGCCAGGGCCTGACCGGCTGACGTACCGCGTCAGCGCCGGCTGGCCCGGCGGCGCAGGTGATCGAGCAGGGCCGCGCCGTCCGGTCCGGCGAACCACCGGGCGTGCCCGGTCAGGTACCCGTCATAGGCCAGCTCGGTGTTGTCCGGTGAGGCCACGACCTCGGAGAAGTACTCGGCCTCGGACAGGGCGTACTCGAGATGCGCCACCGGCAGCACCTCGGCCAGCGCGGCGGCCTCGGTCCGCCCGAGCGGCCGCACCGATTCGTAGCCGTCCAGCAGCGCGTCGGCCGCGTCCAGGTCGGCCTCGGCGTGCCCGGAGGCGGGCAGCGACAGCCAGGAGATCGTGCTTCGTTCCAGCGCGACGGCGAGATCGTGGGCGGCGTAGGTGCGGTTCGCCAGCCCGAAGTCGAACACCGCCGCGACCTGCGCGCCCGGGGTGCCGTCGGTCCAGGTGAGGTTGGACGGATGCCAGTCCCCGTGCCCCCACCGCGGCGGCAGCGCCGCCAGCAGCGGCGCCGCCCGGCCGATCGCTGGCAGCAGGTGCCGGGCCAGGTCGCGCTGCCAGTCGCGGCCGGCCAGCGACCGGGCGAGCCCCGGCCGCGCGGTGGCCAGGCGCGCCACCTCGGCCACCGGGTCGGGGGCGGTGATGACCGCGCAGGAGCTGGTGAGCACGGCCATCGGCCGGGCGGGCCGGCCGAACCCGGCCGCCGCCTGGTGCAGCCGGGCGAGCGCGGCGCCCGCCGCCCGGGCGTGGCCGAGGCTGGTGAACGGCGACCAGCTCACCGCGTCCCGGTACAGGTCGGCGCCGGGCGCGGTCTCGTGCACCTCGTACACCATGCCGTCGCGGGTCACCGAGGTCCCGCCGCCCGCCGGGCACAGCACGGCGGGTACCGGCAGGCCGCTGGCGCGCAGGTGGCCGGCGAACGCGTGCTCGGCGGCAAGCTGGTCCGCGGTCCGCACCCGCGGGTGGTGCCGCTTGACGAAGACCGTGGTGCCGCCCCGGCGGACCAGCGCGGCCGCCGACATCGGGCGCGGGCTGCGCCACGTTACGGCCGCCTCCGCCGGGCCGTCCAGCTGGTACTCCGCCAGCACCGTGCCCACCTCGCGGTCGGTGAGCGGGCTCCAGTCCGGCTTGGCGAGCTCGGCGCCCATGCCGTGCACGAGCAGCCCGGCATGGCCGGGATCGGCGGTCAAGCGCTGCCTCCCTACGCCGGCATTACCCGGTCAGGTTCAGACGGTCGGTGGCGCAGTCCCCAGCTGGCCCCAGCGGGGCAGCCACCCTCTCAGCCCGGTCGGCCCGAGCTCCCGCGTGATAGCCCGATCCTACCCGCCACTCGGCTAGCCAAGATCAGCGGACGTAATCTGGGACAGGCCGCAGCGGCTACCCCGGAGGAGAGCGTGACCGTTCCGTTCGACTCGCTGTACCGGCACGGGTTCGCCCGGGTCGCCGTCGGCGTGCCCGCGGCCCGGGTGGCCGACCCCGCCTTCAACACCGAGCGCACGCTGGAACTGGCGCGCCGCGCCGCGGCGGACCGGGCGGCGGTATGCGTCTTCCCGGAGCTGGGGCTGTCCTGCTACACCGCGGACGACCTGTTCCACCAGGACGTGCTGCTGGCGGCGGTGGAGGAGGGGGTGGCGGAGCTGGCGGCGGGCACGGCCGGGCTGCGCACGGTGGTGATCGCTGGCGCGCCGGTGCGGGTCGCCGATGGGCTGTTCAACTGCGCGGTGGTGCTGCACGAGGGCCGCATCCTGGGCATCGTGCCCAAGAGCTACCTGCCCGGCTACCTGGAGTTCTACGAGAAGCGGCAGTTCGCAGCCGCCCGGGACACGCTGGCCACCGAGATCACGCTGGCCGGGCAGACGGCGCCGTTCGGGACCGGGCTGCTGTTCGAGGCCAGCGACCTGCCCGGGCTGACGCTCGGGGCCGAGATCTGCGAGGACCTGTGGGTGCCCACCCCGCCGTCCAGCTACCTGGCGCTGGCCGGAGCGACCGTGCTGGCGAACCTGTCCGCCTCCAACATCGTCATCGGCAAGGCGGACTACCGGCGGCTGCTGTGCCAGTCGCAGTCGGCCCGGTGCGTCGCCGCCTACCTGTACACCGCGGCCGGGCCGGGCGAGTCCACCACCGACCTGGCCTGGGACGGTCACGGCCTGATCTGCGAGAACGGCAACGTGCTGGCCGAGAGCGAGCGGTTCGCCGCCGACGAGCAGCTGATCAGCGCGGACCTGGACCTGGGGCGGCTGGCCGCCGACCGGATGCGGCTGACCAGCTTCACCGACGCCGGGCACGACCACGCCGCCCGGCTGGCCGGGCTGCGCCGGATCCGGTTCGAGCTCGGGGTGCCGCCCGAGCCGGTGCCACTGCGGCGGGAGATCGCGCGCTTCCCGTACGTGCCGGCCGACCCCGCCAGCCTGGCCGAGCGGTGCGCGGAGGTGTACCACATCCAGGTCGCGGGCCTGACGAAGCGGCTGCAGGCCACCGGCACCGAGCGGGTGGTCATCGGCGTGTCCGGCGGCCTGGACTCCACCCAGGCGCTGATCGTGGCGGCCAAGGCGATGGACCGGCTGGGGCTGCCCCGCGCCAACGTGCTCGCGTACACCTTGCCCGGGTTCGCCACCAGCAACGCCACGCTGGCGAACGCCCACCGGCTGATGAAGGCGGTGGGCGTGACCGGGCACGAGATCGACATCCGGCCCTCGGCCAGCCAGATGCTGCGCGATCTGGGTCACCCGGCCGCCGAGGGCGAGCCCGTCTACGACATCACCTACGAGAACGTGCAGGCCGGGGAGCGCACCTCGCACCTGTTCCGGCTCGCGAACTATCACCGGGGAATGGTGGTGGGCACCGGCGACCTCTCGGAGCTGGCGCTGGGGTGGTCCACCTACGGGGTGGGCGACCAGATGTCCCACTACAACCCGAACGCGTCCGTCCCCAAGACGCTGATCTCGTACCTGATCCGGTGGGTGGCAGACACCGGGGAGCTGGGGCAGGGCGCGGAGGACGTGTTGCGGGCGATCCTGGACACCGAGATCTCGCCGGAGCTGATCCCGCAGGCCGCGAGCGGGGACGGGAGCGGCGCCGAGGCCGGAGGGAGGGCGCGGCTGCAGCTGTCCGAGGACACCGTGGGCCCGTATGAGCTGCAGGACTTCCACCTGTACTACACGCTGCGGTTCGGCTACCGGCCGAGCCGGGTCGCCTACCTCGCGTACCAGGCGTGGGGCGACCGGAGCCGCGGCTCCTGGCCGGCGCTGCTGCCGGAGGAACGGCGGCACG
>DASQSC010000643.1:0-4353 GCA_035642555.1 Streptosporangiaceae bacterium
CGCTGGCCCTCTTCGAGGGTGCGGTAGCCATCCATCTGGATGGCCGTGTAGTGCACGAACACGTCCCTGCCGTTGTCAACCGCGATGAAGCCGTAACCCTTGTCCGGGTTGAACCACTTAACGGTGCCCTGAGCCATTGCCCAACTACTCCCTAACTCTGCTCGGGCCTCGGGTCCCGCCCTTGCTTTCCCGGAACCCATCGATCGCGGCGCGTAAGGCGTGCCTGGCAAGCACGGAGCTTGCCGTTCCCGCCGACCGGCAACGACCGGACACGACCTTACCCCCTGCCGGGGACACGCGTGACAAGTTACTCGGCGAATTCACGCAGGCGAGTCGCGTTCACCTGGCCGGACCGATCAAAACCGCGGTCAAACCGTCACCAAAAGCCCTGGCCAGGGCGTTCGCGCTGGCGGCTAACGGCCGGCCGCCCGGCCGGCGCCGCCGGCTACCGCAGGTATCACCGATACCCGGGACCCGGCCGCTACCCGGGTATCGAGCCCCTCGGCGAACCGCACGTCTTCCTCGCCCACATACACATTGACAAAGCGGCGCAGATTACCGGTGTCATCGATTATCCGGCCGCCAATGCCCGGGTAGGCGGCATCCAGACCGGCAATCACCTCGCGCAGCGTGCCGGGTTCCGCGGTTACTTCCGCGGAGCCGGCGGTATAGGTGCGCAGGATAGTAGGAATACGGACAGACACGCTCATAGAGGACCCACCTCTCTGCCCGTCAATGATGACTCCAGCTCGGCGAAGGCCGACAGCGTCGGCGCGATGGCGTCGATCCCCGCGGCCGTGCCCGCCACCGCGTCCAGCGTTTTCAGTCCCTCACCGGAGTTGATGATCACCGTCTCCGCGTCCGGGTCGATGACCCCGTCGGCGAGCAGCCGCCGCAGCACCCCGAGGGTGACGCCGCCAGCCGTCTCCCCGAAGATCCCCTCGGTCCGCGCCAGCAGCCGCATCCCGTCGACGATCTCCTCGTCGGCCACGTCGGCGACGGCGCCGCCGGTGCGGCGCACCACGTCGAGCACGTACGGGCCGTCCGCTGGGTTGCCGATGGCCAGCGACTTGGCGATGGTGGACGGCCGCACCGGCTGGACCACGTCGTGCCCGGCCCGGAAGGCCGCGGCGACCGGCGCGCAGCCGCTGGCCTGGGCGCCGAACACCCGGTAACCGGTGTCCTCGGCCAGCCCCAGCACGGTCAGCTCCCGGAACGCCTTGTCCACCTTGACCAGCTGGGCGCCGGACGCGACCGGGACGACGATCTGCTCCGGCAGCCGCCAGCCGAGCTGCTCGGCGATCTCGAACCCGATCGTCTTTGAGCCCTCGGCGTAGTAGGGGCGCACGTTGACGTTGACGAACGCCCAGTCCTCGCGGTCGTCGGCAAGCTCGGAGGCGAGCCGGTTCACGTCGTCGTAGCTGCCGCGCACGGCCACCAGCGTGCCGCCGAACACGGCGCTGCCGATGATCTTCTGCTGCTCCAGGTCGGAAGGGATCATCACGACCGAACGGATCCCGGCCCGGGCCGCCGCCGCTGCCACGGCGTTGGCCAGGTTGCCGGTGGACGGGCAGGCGAGCACCTTGTACCCGAGCTCGACCGCGGCCGCCAGCGCCACCGCCACCACCCGGTCCTTGAACGAGTGGGTCGGGTTACCGCGCTCGTCCTTCACCCACAGCGCCCGCATCCCCAGCTCGGTGGCGAGGTGATCGGCGCGCACCAGGCGGGTCCAGCCGGGCTCGGTGTTGGGGGTGCTCGCGACCGCGGGCGGGACCGGCAGCAGGCTGGCGTACCGCCAGATGCTCGGCGGGCCCGCCTCGATCGACTCCCTGGTCAACGGCGGCAGGTCGTAGGCGATCTCGAGCGGCCCGAAGCACTCGGCGCAGGCGTGCCCGCAGCCGAGCTCGGTGGTGGCGCCGCATTCGCGGCAGGCAAGGTGGCTGGCGTACCCCAGCCGCGACGGGGCCGGGATGGTCGGTGCGTTCACTAGGCGGGGCCTTTCTCCCTCATCTGTCCCGGGCCGGACTGGCCGCGGGCCGGACTTGGCACCTGCCACGGGAACCCCGCCAGCTCGCCTGCCGCTGCGCAGCAGATCGCGGGCACGCCTCACCGTGGTGGTTGCCGGGGCTTCGCAGGGCCGTTCCCTCCACCCCTCTGGATGAGCGCTATGAAGTTGTCTGACGCAGAATAACCGATGCCGGTGACCAGACAGCGAGCGGATTACCGGCGCCTGGCCGGCCGCCGCTGCCGATCCGCCGGCCGTGGCCTACCCTTTCGCGTCATGGAGTCCGCAGCCCAGGGCCGGGTCCTCATCGCCTCCAACCGGGGACCGGTCTCGTTCACGCTGACCGATGACGGGACGCTGACCCCGCGCCGGGGCGGCGGCGGCCTGGTGTCGGGGCTGTCGTCGGTCGCTGGCCAGGCCGAGGTGCTCTGGGTGTGCGCCGCCCTGAGCGACGCCGACCGGGCAGCGGCCCGGACCGCGCCGGGCGGGCTGCTCGGCCCCGAGGTGGCGGGCAGCATCGGCTCTGAGGTCCGGATGCTGAACATCGGCGCCACCACGTTTGACCGTGCCTACAACGCGGTGGCCAACTCCACCCTGTGGTTCATCCACCACATGCTCTACGACACCCCGAACCGGCCGCTGTTCGGGCTGAAGTTCCGCCGCGAGTGGGAAGCGTTCCGCGCCTACAACGCCGCCTTCGCCGACGCGCTGGCGGAAGGGGCGGGCGCGGCCGCCGCGCCGGTCCGGGCGATGGTGCAGGACTACCACCTGACGCTGGCGCCGCGGATGCTCGCCGACCGCCGCCCGGGCCTGCCGATCGGGTACTTCTGCCATACGCCGTGGGCGCGCCCGGACTACTTCGCGCTGCTCCCCGACGACATCGCGCGGGAGGTGCTGGAGGGCATCCTCGGGGCCGATCACGCCGGATTCCACGCCGAGCGCTGGGCGGACGCGTTCCTCGACTGCTGCCAGGCGGTGCTGGGAGCACAGGTGGACCGGGCCGCCCGGGCCGTCACCCACCACGGTCACGTCACCACGGTCGGGGTGCACCCGCTCGGCGTGGACGCGGCGGAACTGGCCGAGCGGGCCGCCCACGCCGATGTGCAGGCCCACGTGGCGGCGCTGTCGGGAGCGACGGCGGGCCGGAAGCTGATCGTCCGGATCGACCGGACCGAGCTGTCCAAGAACATCGTCCGCGGCCTCGCCGCCTACCGGGAACTGCTGATCACCAGGCCGGAATGGCGGGGCCGGGTCACCCACCTCGCCTTCGCCTACCCGTCCCGCCACGACCTCCCGGAATACCGGGAGTACACGGCCGCGGTGCAGCGCGTGGCCCGGGAGATCGTGCACGAGTTCGGCACCGACGACTGGAACCCGCTGATCCTGGGCGTGAACGACGACTACCCGCGCTCGCTGGCCGCCTACCGGCTGGCGGACGTGCTGGTGGTGAACCCGATCCGGGACGGCATGAACCTGGTCGCGAAGGAGGGGCCGCTGCTGTCCGAGGCGGGCTGCGCGCTCGTGCTGTCCCGCGAGGCCGGCGCGGTCGCCGAGCTGGCCGAGGGCGCGCTGGTGGTGAACCCGTACGACATCTCGGGAACCGCTGAGGCCCTGCACCAGGCGCTGACCATGCCTGATCCGGAACGGAAGCGGCGCACCGGACTGCTCGCCCAGGCGGCTTCGGCCCTGCCACCGGCGGCCTGGCTGGCCGCCCAGCTCGACGCCCTGCGCTAGGACGGGTCCTGCGGTCTGGCCCGGGGCCGATGGCCGGCCATCGCCTCCGCCAGGGCGGTGAGCAGGTCCATCACGCCGGCCGGGCCGTCCACCACCAGGTCCGCGGCGGCGGCCAGCTCGGTGACCTCAGCCGAGCCGCTGCACACCGTGATGCCCGGAATCCCGCTGGCGCGCAGCGCCCGGACCGCGCCGAAGGCGCTGCGGTCGCCGAGATCGTCGCCAGCGAACATTACTGAGGACGACTTCCGTTCCGAAACCAATCCAGTCAGCGCGGAACCCTTGTCGGTGCCAGCGGGGCGCAGTTCCAGCACCAGCCGCCCCGGCTCGGCGATCAGCCCGGTCCGGGCGGCCAGCGCGGTGACCGGTTCCCGCAGCCGTGCCAGCGCCCGCTGCGGGTCGGCCGCCTGGCGGGTGTGCACGGCCAGCGCGTGGCCCTTGTCCTCCGTGCGGATCCCGGCGGGAGCGCCCGCCGCCGCCAGCACGCCCGGCAGGAGTTCCCGCGCCTGCGCCACGCCGGGCGGGGACGGGGGCGATACCAGCGCCCCGTCCTGCCAGCGCTCCCAGCCGTAGTGGCCGAGCACGATCAGCCCCGGGACGCCGGCGAGGCCGCCCAG
>DASQSC010000644.1:0-3102 GCA_035642555.1 Streptosporangiaceae bacterium
CCGGCGCGGCCGTGCGGGCGCTCGCCGGCGCGCCCCGCAACGGTCGCCAGGACCCCGGCCGGCCGGAACGGATCGCGCTGGCGCTGCCGGCCCGCGACGACGCCGAGGCGGCGGCGGTCACCATGGGGGCGCTGCTGGGCGGCTACACGTTCGGCCGCTACCGGGACGACTCCCGGCCCGCGCCCGAGCTCACGCTGCTGGCCGAGGAGGGCAGGGCCGCCGGGCCGTCCCGGCGGGCGCAGGTGATCGCCGATGCGGTGACGCTGGCCAGGGACCTGGTCAACACCGGCCCATCCGACCTGGTCCCGGCCGCGCTGGCGGCGGAGGCGGAGCGGGTGGCGGCCGCTTCCGGGCTGGCGGCCGAGGTACTGGACGAGCAGGCCCTGGCGGCGGGCGGCTACGGCGCCATCCTCGGCGTGGGGCAGGGCTCGGCTCACCCGCCGCGGCTGGTCCGGCTCGAGTACGCGCCCCCGGGTCCGGCCGGAGCGGCGCGGACCGTGGTGCTGGCAGGCAAGGGGATCACGTTCGACTCCGGCGGGCTGTCGCTCAAGCCGCCGAAGTCGATGGAGTGGATGAAGTCCGACATGGGCGGGGCGGCGGCGGTGCTGGCGGCGCTGCAGGCGCTGTCCGCGCTGCGCCCGGCCGTCCGCGTCATCGGCTACCTGGCCATCGCCGAGAACATGCCGAGCGGCACCGCCCAGCGCCCCTCGGACGTGCTCACCAGCTACGGCGGCACCACGATAGAGGTGCTGAACACCGACGCGGAGGGGCGGCTGGTGCTGGCCGACGCCCTGGCCCGGTCCGCGGAAGACTCCCCCGACCTGGTGGTCGACGTCGCCACCCTGACCGGCGCCCAGCTGGTGGCGCTCGGCCCGCGGATCGCCGCCGTGATGTCCAACGACGACGCGGTGCGGGACGCGGTGGTGGCGGCGGCCCAGCGGGCAGGCGAGCAGGCCTGGCCGATGCCGCTGCCGGACGAACTCCGCAAGAACCTGGACTCGCAGGTTGCCGACCTGGCTAACGTGGGTCCGGACCGGAACGGCGGCATGCTGGTGGCCGGGCTGTTCCTGCGCGAGTTCGCGCCGGCCGGGGTGCGCTGGGCGCACATCGACATCGCCGGGCCGGCCTTCAACCAGGGCGCGCCGCACGGGTACACCCCGAAGGGCGGTACCGGAGCGGCCACCCGGACCCTGGTCCAGCTCGCGCTGGATGTCGCCGACGGGCGGTTGTAGGCGGCGGGCGCAGGCAGACTTCGAGAGGATCAAGGAGCTTTCCCGTGGCGGACAGCAGCAGCCACTACGACATCGTCATCCTGGGCGGCGGCAGCGGGGGTTACGCCTGCGCGCTGCGGGCGGCAGAGCTCGGCAAGAAGGTCGCGATGATCGAGAAGGACAAGGTCGGCGGCACCTGCCTGCACCGCGGCTGTATCCCGACCAAGGCCCTGCTGCACGCGGCCGAGATCGCCGACCAGTCGCGGGAGGCGGCCGGCTTCGGGGTCCGGGCCAGCTTCGACGGCATCGACGTGCCCGCGCTGCACAAGTACAAGGACTCCGTGGTCGACCGGCTGTGGAAGGGCCTGCAGGGGACGATCAGCAGCCGCGGCGTGGAGACCGTGTCCGGCGACGGCCGCCTGGTCTCTCCCACCGCCGTCCAGGTCGGCGACACCGTGTACGAGGGCTCGCACGTAGTGCTCGCCACCGGGTCGGAGCCGCGCAGCCTGCCCGGCCTGGCCATCGACGGAGAGCGGGTCATCACCAGCGAGGAGGCGCTGCGGCTGGACCGGGTGCCGCGCTCGGCCGTCATCCTCGGCGGCGGGGTGATCGGGGTGGAGTTCGCCAGCGTCTGGCGCTCGTTCGGGGCCGAGGTGACGATCGTCGAGATGCTGCCCCACCTGCTGCCGCCGGAAGACGAGGCGAGCCAGCGGCTGCTGGAACGGGCGTTCCGGCGGCGCGGGATCGCCTTCCAGACCGGCGCCCGGTTCGAGGGCGTCAAGGAGGCCGGGGACGGGGTCAGCGTCAGCCTGGAAGGCGGCAAGACGATCGAGGCGGAGCTGATGCTGGTCGCGGTGGGCCGCGGCCCGGTGTCGGCGGGGCTCGGCTACGAGGAGGCCGGGGTCACCACCGACCGCGGCTTCGTCGTGGCCGACGAGTACTGCCAAACCAGCGTCCCGACCATCTCCGCGGTCGGCGACCTCACGCCCGGCCTCCAGCTCGCGCACCTCGGATTCGCCGAGGGCATCCTGGTCGCCGAGCGGGTCAGCGGGCTCGACGTGACGCCCATCGACCACGACGGGGTGCCGCGGATCACCTACAGCAGCCCCGAGGTCGCCTCGGTGGGGATCACCTCGGCGACCGCGGCCGAGCGGGGGATCGAGACCACGGAAGTCAACTACAACCTCGGCGGGAACGGCCGGAGCGTCATCCTGCAGACCCAGGGCGCTGCCAAGGTCATCGCCACGGCCGGGCCGGACGGCAGCCTCGGCCCGGTGCTGGGGGTGCACCTGGTCGGCGCGCGGGTAGGCGAGCTCATCGCCGAGGGACAGCTGATCTACAACTGGGAGGCGCTGCCGTCCGAGGTGGCGCAGCTCATCCATCCGCACCCGACCCAGTCGGAGGCGATCGGCGAGGCGCACCTCGCGCTCGCCGGCAAGCCTCTGCACTTCCACTCGTGAACAGTGCCCGCTCAGGCGACGCGCAGCAGGCAGAAGATCTACGGGATACGCCCTAACGAAGGAGTCACGGGAAGCCATGTCGGTCTCCGTATCCATGCCCCAGCTCGGCGAGAGCGTCACCGAGGGCACCGTCACCCGCTGGCTGAAAAAGGAAGGCGAGCGAGTGGAGGCGGATGAGCCGCTGCTGGAGGTGTCCACCGACAAGGTGGACACCGAGATCCCCTCCCCGGTGGGGGGCGTCCTGCGCGGCATCTCGGTCGGCGAGGACGAGACGGTCGCCGTCGGCGCCGAGCTGGCCGTGATCGACGAGACGGGTGCCGCGCCGGGCGAGGCACCGGACCAGGCCCCGGGCCCGGACCAGGGCCAGGCCGCGGGCCCGGCGCCTGCCGTGCCGCCGTCGCCGGGCGTCCCCCCCGGCGGGCCGCCGCCCG
>DASQSC010000645.1:0-6893 GCA_035642555.1 Streptosporangiaceae bacterium
GGCGAGGAAGGACGCGAAGGCCAGCCCGCGCAGGTAGGTGTCGCGGAACAGGAGGCCTTCGCCCGGCCCGGTGAGCCGGGACAGCCGCGGCACCAGCGACAGCGCGACGGGGCTGGCAGCCAGCGCGATCGGCAGGAAATAGAAGTTCGTCGCCAGCTGGAACGCCACCACGCCGCCCGGCACCCGGTCGGCGAACAGCAGCAGCGCCGCGATCTGCAGGGTTGCCAGCGCGGCCTGGGCCATCGCGGGCAGCGCGCGGCGGATGGTGGCCCGAACCAGTGGGTCGCGCCAGCCGGCCCGGGGCCGGAGCGCGATGCCAAGACGGCGGGCGCCCCACCATTGGGTGCTGGCGTGCAGCAGCACGGCGCCGGTCGTTCCGAGGCCGAGCAGGAGCAGCAGCGAGCCGGGAACGTGCCTGCTGTCCGCCGCCCGTGCGTACAGCACGGCCACCACGCCGAGGACGGCGATCGTGCCGAGGTTCTCCAGCGCCGGCGCGGCAGCCGCCAGCGCGAACCGGCGGTGGGCGTTCATCACCGCGGTAGCGGTGCCGACAATGGCATACAGGGGTACCTGCGGCAGCAGCAGCAAGACCAGCAGGGCGCCGGTGCGTGCCTGGGCGTGGGCGGCCGCCGGGTCGGCAGCGCCGATCGAGCCCAGCCGCAGTAGCCACGGGGTGAGCACCGCCATCACCGGGATCAGCGCCAGCATGCCGAGCACGGCCACCCCGAGCAGTCCGCCCGCGGTGCGGGCCGCGGCCTGCCTGTCCCCCGAATCCACGTGGCGCACGAGGGCGGGCACCAGCAGCGAGGAGAACAGCGACCCGGCGAGCAGGCCGTAGAACACCAGGTTCGGCAGGGAATTGGTGAACTGGTACGTGTTGGCGAAGTACGTCGCGCCCAGCACGGCGGCGATCGTGATCCCGCGCAGCACCCCGGTGACCCGGCTGACGACGGTCCAGGCCGCGACCGACAGCGAGTCGCCGACCGCGCCCACCGGCGTGGTCAGGTCCGGCCTGCCGCCGGCCGGTTCCCTGGCCATGCCCGTCACGCCCCCTGCCGTCAACTCGCTCCCCTCCGGAAGACCGCCGGCCCGGTCCGGGCGAGGATGGCGAGATCAGCGGCCAGGCTGCGGCGGGCCACGTACTCGACGTCGAGTTCGAGTGCCCGCCGCAGCGGGAGCCGGCTGCGCCCGCTGACCTGCCACAGTCCGGTCATGCCGGGCTTCACCGCAAACCGGTTCCGGTACGGCCGGCCGACCTGCTCCGCCTCCCAGGCGAGCATCGGCCTCGGTCCCACCAGCGACATCGCGCCCCGCAGCACGTTGACCAGCTGCGGCAGCTCGTCCAGGCTGGTCCGGCGCAACCAGCCCCCCAGCCGGGTGACCCGCGGATCACCGTCCAGCTTGTACAGGCCGCTGCCGATGGCGGCGGGCGGCTGCTTCGCCGAGAGCAGGCTCGCGACGTAGTCGCGGTGGATGCGGTCGTCCTCCCCCACTCGCATGGTGCGCAGCTTGAGCAGGGTGAATGGGCGCATGTCACGGCCGAGCCGCTGCTGCCGGAACAGCGCGGGACCGGCGGACGTCAGCCGCACCAGGCCGCACAGCACCAGCAGCAGCGGCGCCGTGAGGAGGATCAGTGCCAGCGACAGGACAACGTCTACGACCCGCTTCGCCGTCTCGTAGCCAGCCCCCGGCGCGGCGGCCGCTTCCGGATCCGCGAGCACGATCATGGCAGGGTGCCCTCCCCCGGAGGCCTATCCGCCGGCCCGTACCGGTCCGCAAGGCCGTACCGGCCAGCCAGCCGGTACCCGCTCGCCGATGCGCCGTCCGCCATCACCCGCGCGGCGATGGCGGGCAGTTCCGCGACTGGCCGCCGCACCTGGGCCGGGTTCCCGAACGCGACCACCGCTGCCGGTATGTCGCGCGTGACCACCGACCCGGCCCCGATGAGCGCGCCCGCGCCGATCCGCACGAACGGCAGGATCGTCACGTTGACTCCGACCTGCGCGCCAGCGCCGATCCTGGGACCGGCCATGAGCTGGGCCGAGCGCTCGTTGCCCGGGTACAGGTCATTGGCGATCGTCACGCCGGGCGCCAGGAACACGTCGTTCTCGAGCTCGGTGTACTGAGCGAGATAGCAATTGCAGTGGATCTTCACCCGGTCTCCGATCCGGCAGCCGCGGTCCACCACGCTGTTGCTCCAGATCGAGACGTCATCGCCGATCTCGCAGTCTTCCCTGACGATCACGCCGTGCCCGGTCTGCAGGCCGCTGCCGATGGTCGTGCCGTCGTAGAGCACGGTGCCCGACCGGAGCCGCGACCCGGGACCGAGCACGAGCGGGCCGGCGCAGGCCCGCGACACCGGGTAGCCGACGAGGACGCCGCTGTCCGCCACCGCCGGCCGCCGCCGGGCCCGGCCGGATTCACCGGACATCGATCAGCTCCCAGCAGCCAGCGCCGGTCTTCCTGATCGCGTCGGTGAGCACCGCGCAGACGGTGTCCACCTGGCCATCGGTCAGGTGCGGGAACATCGGGAGCGAAAGCACCTCACCGGCCGCCCGCTCGGCCACCGGCAGCGAGCGGTCAGCGAACCGCCGCAGCGGCGGCTGCAGGTGACAGGGCACCGGATAGTGCACGCCGGTGCGAATGCCCTGCCGGGCCAGTTCCGCCCGGACCCGGTCCCGCCTGGCCACCCGCACCACGAACAGGTGGTATACGTGACGCGCGGGCGGGGCGACACCGGTCAGCTTCAGGTTCGCGTCCGCGAGGAGCGCCCGGTACCGGGCGGCGAGCGCGATCCGGCGGCTGGTCCAGGTCTCTAGGCGGGCCAGCTTCCCGGAGAGCACCGTGGCCTGAAGCGCGTCTAGGCGGCTGTTGGTTCCCAGATACCAGTGCTCGTGGTGGGAGTCCCCGTCCGGCCTGCCGTGGTTGGCCAGCGCCCGGACCCGGCCGGCCAGCTCCGGCCGCGAGGTGACCACGGCGCCGGCGTCACCGAACGCGCCCAGGTTCTTGCCCGGATAGAAGCTGAAGGTGGCGGCGTCGCCGAACGACCCGGCCCGGTGCCCGTTCCACTCCGCGCCGTGCGCCTGCGCGGCATCCTCCACCAGCCAGATTCCCGCCTCGGCGGCGACCGCGGCCAGGGCTGCCAGGTCCGGCATCTGACCGAACAGGTGCACGACGACGACCGCCCGGGTCCGCGGCGTGATTGCCTCGGCCAGGGCGCCCGGGGTCAGCAGCAGCGTGTCGTCGCTGACGTCAGCGAAGCGGGGAGTCGCGCCCGCCCGGACCACGGCGGCCGCCGTCGCGATGAATGTGCTCGCCGGGATCACGACCTCGTCGCCCGGACCGATCCCGAGCGCCGCCAGGGCGAGCTGCAATGCGTCGGTCCCGCTGCCAACCCCCACCGCGTGATCAGCGCCGCAGTAGGCAGCCCACTCCCGCTCGAAGCCCGCCACGGCGCTGCCGCCGACGTACCCGCCACCGAGCAGGCGGGTCAGGTAGTCCGTCTCGATCGAGGGCCAGACTTCGCTGGCCATGGCGGCCAGGTCGGTGAAGGGAACGTCCATCGCCTGGCCGGCCGGCTTGCCGCTGGACGCCTGCCTGGATACCGCCGGGGCGCCGTTGTCTCCCTGGTCAGCCACGGCGGGCCCCCGCCAGCGCCGCGCCCCGTCCTGGCCGCGCCGCGAGGCCCGCGCGCGCCACTTCGGCCAGGGCCACCGGCCGCTGCTCCCGCAGCGAGATCTGGGCGCATTCCAGGGCCTGGACCACCGCCAGGCCGTTGCTCCCATCCACAGCGGGCGGCGAGCCGTTCCCGATGCAGTCGATGAAGTGCTGGTCCTGAACCGCCAGCGGCTCGGCGAAGGGGATGAACGGGGAGACGACGTCGCCGAGATGGTAGGCGATGTGGGACAGCGGCCCATCGCCCTCTTCGGGCGGGATGGCCGACCTGTCGAACACCCGGATGCGCTCGGCATCCGCCAGGTCGTCGTAGGTGGCCATCCGCCTTGACCCCACCGCCGTGATCCGGCGCACCTTGGTCGGATACAGCCAGCTCACATGGATGTTCGCGCGGACTCCGAGGTCGGCGTAGTCGAGCCGGAGGTAGGCCACGTCCTCGTGCTCCGGATGGATGTAACGCGATCCCCAGACCTCGACGGTGGCCGGCCGGGACCCGAGCACGAAGTTGGCGATGGAGATGTCGTGCGCGGCGAGGTCGAGGATGACGTTCACATCCGGCTGGTAGAGCCCGAGGTTCAGCCGCGCGCAATCGAGGTAGAAGAGGCGGCCGAGCTGGCTGTCGCGGACGAGGTCACGCAGCTTGCGCACGGCCGCGTTGTGCTCGAACGTGTGTCCTGGCATGAGCACCACGCCCGCGGCGCCGGCCGCCTCGACCAGCGTCCTGGCGGCATCAGTCGTGGTGGCCAGCGGCTTTTCGACGAGAACGTGCTTGCCGGCGGCGATTGCTGTCAGGCCGAGACCGGCATGGCTGGCCGGCGGTGTCGCGATCACGACCGCGTCCACGTGCGGCAGGGCCTCCTCGAGCGCCCGGTAGGCGGCCACGCCGACGCCGGCCTGCTGGGAGTCCGCGCCGCCGCCGCTGAACCGCTCGTCCACGCCGACGACGGCGCTCACCCCGGTCGCTGAGCGCAGCACGCGCAGGTGCCTCGACCCCCAGTGACCCACCCCCACGACAGCGACCCTGATCCCCCCCGGTTGCGCCCGCACCGAAGCCCCCTTCCTGTCCCGTGGCTGCTGCCCGCTTGGCCGCCGGCCTCCGTTCCGCTGGGCAGCCTGCGCGGCGGCCCCCGGACCGGGATAAGGCCTCCCGATCTGCGCCATGTTCGCGAGCCTGGCTTACTGCACCGCCGCAGCGGCATCCCCGCCTGGGCGGCGCGATCTACGTCAGATGGGGAGAGCGCGCCGGGCAGGCCCTCCGCACCGGGCGTAGCCCGGAGCAGATCCCGCGCCGGGATCCGTCAGCGAGGATCAAGGCCTTCGGCAGCCCGCTCCAGCTGGGCCCGGGTCAGGGCGACCGCCTCCAGCGTGGAATGAACGCCCAGCTTCGCCATGACGTTCTGCAGATGCGTGCGCACGGTGTTGGCGGACACGTGCAAGAGGTCGGCCACGTCGCGCCGCCCCGCCCCGTCGGCCAGGCAGGTCAGGACCTCCCGCTCCCGGGGCGTCAGCGCGGCCAGCAGCTTGTCGTCCTCGCGTCGCTGTTCCCGTTCCCGCAGCAGCAGCCGCAGCACATTCCCTATCTCGGCGGGCGGAATCCAGGTCTGACCGGCGGCGACGCGGCGGATGACATCCAGCAGCTGCGCCAGCGATTCGTCCTTGGACACCCAGGCAGCGGCGCCGGCCCGGACGGCCGCGGCGATCCGCTCCGCGTCCGCGGCGTAGCTGAGCAGGACCACCCGCGGCGCGTCCTGACGGCCGGAAAGCTCCTCGCAGAGGCGGATCGCCGCGTTATGGGGCAGGTCGGCGTCGAGGATCACGACATCGGCGTGCCTGGCCAGGATCAGGGATGCGGCGGGCGCCCGCCGGTGGACGGCCACCACCACCTGCACGTCCTCCTCGGCTTCCAGCCGGGCTGCCAGGGCGTCGGCGAACGTGCGCTCCTGGTCGATAATGAAGACGCTGATCCCCATGGTCTTACCGTCATCAGCAGCGGCGGGCGCCGCCAGCCCCGGCTGGCGTGGCCCCGCCTACGCAAGCTGGGGGGTCCCCGCGAGGTCCTGCTCGGTCGCGTCGCCGATCAGGTCCTGCCGGGCTGCCAGGGCGGCGGCCTGGAGGCGGCTGTGAGAGCCGGTCTTGGTGAGCACGTTCTTCACATAGGTGCGGAGAGTGCTGGTCGTTATCTTCATCTCGTCCGCCATCCGCACGGTGCTCTGGCCGGCGACGATCCGGCGGAGCACCTCCTTTTCGCGCGGAGTGAGGGCGCACGGCGGAAAGGCCGGCCGCCGGCCGCCGGCCGGGCGGGCATGGCCGGGCCCGGCCGGATCGAAGACCGCGCCACCGGCAGCGATCACTTCCAGCGCGGTGACGATCCGCTCGACGCTCTGGTCTTTGCCGAGGAATCCGCCCACCCCGGCCCTCCGGGCCGCCGAGCAGGCGGCCCGTTCGGTCAGGGATGACAGCATCAGCACGGCGGTACCCGGGTAGTACTGCCGGATCGTCCTGGCCGCTGCCAGGCCGCCCGCGCTGTCGCCGCGGCGCAGGTCCAGCAGCACCACGTCGGGGCCGTGGACCGCCACCGCGCCGACGCCGCCGGCCGGCGTGGTGGCAATGGCCGCCACCTGATGCCCCCTTGCTTCCAGGATGGCGGCCAGGGCCTCGCACAGTATCCGGTTGCCATCGCACAGGACGAGCCGCATGTGCCCCCAGCTCCTCGCGCTGTCTCATGCCATCTGCCCGGGATGTGACCAGGCTTGCCCGGCCGCGAGGCGTTATCCCCCGCCGGGCGCTCAGGTTTCTGAACGCCACCTATCCCCGGTAACCGTGCGGCGCCGGAACAGCCGGGCCGCGGCGGCCCGGTCGGCGACGTTGAGCTTGCGCACCACCGACACCAGGTGCACCCGCACCGTGCTGGGCGAGAGAACGAGCCTGCGGGCGATCTCAGCGGTAGACCGGCCCTCCGCAAGCAACTCGAGCACCTCCCACTCCCGGCTTGTCAGCCGCGGCCCGTTGCCGGCCATGGCAGCGGTGCGGCGCCAGCGCGGTTCCCGCTGCTGGAATGCTTTGAGCAGGTGAGCGACCATGACTCGCGGTATGGCAGCTTCCCCGGCGCAGACCCCGAGTAGCGCGGCCGGCAGCCGCGCGAGGTTCATCGTCTTCGGCAGGTAACCGGCGGCCCCCGAGCGGACGGCGGCGAACAGGTCCGAGTCCTCCTCGGAGAC
>DASQSC010000646.1:0-6193 GCA_035642555.1 Streptosporangiaceae bacterium
CCGTGCTCGGGTCGGAGCCGGGGGAGAGCGACTACTCACCGCTGTGGCGGACGGACTTCGTCCGGTGGCAGCCTGGCGTCACGCCGAAGGTCCTCACCAGCGACAGCATGATCCTTTCGCTGGCCAAGAAAGGGCAGCTGACGATCACCAGGACCCCCCTGATCGTCAACGCGGCCGTCACCTCGAAGCCGTAGCCGCAAAGCAGGCGCCTGCGCCCGGCGGTCGGCCGACTGTCACCGGTCGGCTGCCGGGCGTGCCCGCATAGCGGCTGCCCTGGGTCTGTGATCTGGAATGGGACGAAGACCGCTGCTAGGTCCGCGGAGGGACGGCGAGGATGAGCCGCTAAATCGCGGTGATCAAGGCCCTCCGCGCTCTAGGATTCGAACGTGTGTTTGACCGACGGGGTACCGGCCAGCCGGCTCGCCCGCATCAGCGAGGCCATCGACCAGCTGGCGGCCGAGGCCGCCAGCGGCGCGGCCGGCGGCCCGGAGCAGCTGTCCCGGCGGCTCGCCGCGATCTGGGAGATGGTGGCCGACGCGGACCCCGGCCTGGCGCGCCGGCTCCGCGGCTACTCGGGCGACAGCGAGGACGCCACCGATCCGGGGAACGGCTAACCCGAGCCCCGCGGCCGCCGGCGGGGGTGGCGCGGAGCCCTGGCGGGTCAGCCGCCGCCGGTTACCTCGACGTCGACGCTGGCGGTGACCTCCGGGTGCAGCCGGACCGAGACCCGGTGCGATCCGATGGTCTTGATCGGGTTGATGACCTCGATCCGGCGCCGGTCGAGTTCCGGCCCGCCAGCGGCGCGGACCGCCGACGCGATGTCAGCCGGGCCTATCGACCCGAACAGCCGGCCGGAGGCGCCTGCCCGTGCCTGCAACCGGACCATCAGCTTTGCCAGGCTGTCCGCGACCTCGCGGGCCTCGTCCATGCTGCGGATGTCGCGGGCCGAGCGGGCCCGCCTGATCTGCTGGACCTGCTTCTCTCCGCCCCGGGTCCAGCGCATCGCCAGGCCCCTGGGTACCAGGTAGTTGCGGCCATAGCCGCCGGCCACCTCGACCACGTCGCCAGGCGCTCCCAGGCCGGTGACCTCCTGGGTGAGGATGAGCTTCATCGGCGTGCGACTCATCTCGGAGTTCTCCCTCGGCCTCAGCGGGGCGTGCTGGTGTAGGGCAGCATCGCCATCTCACGCGCGTTCTTGATCGCGGTGGCGACATCGCGCTGGTGCTGCGTGCAGTTGCCGGTCACCCGCCGGGCCCGGATCTTGCCGCGGTCGGAGATGAACTTCCGCAGCAGCCCGGTGTCCTTGTAGTCGACGTAGGTGATCTTCTCCTGGCAGAACAGGCAGACTTTCTTTCTCGGCTTGCGTATTGGTGCTTTCGCCATCATGGTGCTCCTTGCGAGAGCCCCGCCGGGAAGCGGGGATGGTGTGTACTCGGGGTGCGGGACTGATCAGAAGGGGGGCTCGTCGGACGGCGCGTCCGCGCCGCCGGCGTCAGATGCCCACGGGTCCTCGGCCTGGCGCCCGCCTCCGGACCCTCCGGATCCTCCACCATACCCGCCGCCTTGTCCGCCCTGGCCACCGCCGGACCGGCTGGTCTTGGTGACCTTGGCCGACGCGTTGCGCAGCGAGGGGCCGACGTCGTCCGCCTCCACCTCGTAAACGGTGCGCTTCTCGCCTTCCCTGGTCTCGTAGGACCGTTGCCGCAGCCTGCCGGTGACGACCACGCGCATGCCCCGCTGCAGGCTCTCCGCCACGTTCTCGGCGGCCTGCCGCCAGACATTGCAGGTGAGGAAGAGGCTGTCACCGTCCACCCACTGCCCCTGCTGCTGGTCGTAGCGGCGGGGGGTGGAAGCCATGCGGAACTTGGCGACCGCCTGGCCGGTCGGGGTGTAGCGGAGTTCCGGGTCGTCGACCAGGTTGCCGACGAGGGTGATCTGGGTGTCGCCTGCTGCCATCGGTTACTCCCGGGTCAGGGACGTCTATCGGGTCGGGCGTGGGGGCGGCCTGCCCGCCCGTGGCGGGCCGGCGCCGCGGGTCAGTGACTTTCGGGGCGCAGCACCTTGGTCCGCAGCACCGCCTCGTTCAGGCTGAGCTGGCGGTCAAGCTCGCGGACGGTGGGCGGCTCGGCGTGCATGTCGACGACGGCGTAGATGCCCTCGGACTTGTGATCGATGTCGTAGGAGAGCCGGCGCCGGCCCCACACGTCGACCTTGTCCACGGTGCCCCCCTCGTTCGCGACCACGCTGAGGAACTGCTCCAGCGACGGCTGGACCGTGCTTTCCTCAAGGGCCGGGTCGAGGATGATCATCATTTCGTATTGGCGCATAATCGCCCTTGCCTCCTCTGGACTGACGCGGTCACGGTCTCTCCGTGACAGGAGGAACCGCTTTGATCGCCGGGAAATCCCCTCCGCGGCGGACGCGGCGCAGTCAGCGTACCAGTCGCCACCGACAGTTCTGCCGGGTGATTCTCATGGTCCCGGGCCGGGAACAACCCCCATACCCGCTGCGCCAGTGGAATCCCCGAGGGGGTGGTGGTCGTGCCCCAGGCCACGAAGGACCAGCCGCATGCTCGCCCGTATCTGCGCCGCATCCCGGTGCTGAACACCGACGGCGAGCGGCATCCGCTCGAAACTGCCCTGACCGCATTCACGCTGGCAGCCGGGGTCGCCGCGTTCGCCACCGGCTGGGTGGTGAGCCAGCACCTGCTCGCCTCCTGGCTCGGGGCGGCGGCCCTGGCGATCGGCCTGTACGCGCAGCTGATCTCCGCGACCAGGCAGGAACGGATGCTGATCGTGACCGGCCTGGTGGCCGCGTTCGTCGGGCTCGCGCTCGGGCTCGCCCACGGCGGGTTCCACCCGTAGCCAGGCCGCGCCTTAGCGGGCCGCGCCCGAGCGTGCCGCGCTGACGGAGGCCCGCAGTAGGCTCGCTGCATGGTCTCGATCGGAGCGCACGTCCACGACGAAGACCCGCTGCCAGCCGCCACCGCCGCCGGGGCGGACGCGGTGCAGTTCTTCCTGGGGGACCCGCAGGGCTGGAAGGCGCCCGCCTTCCCCGGCGGCGACCCGGACGGGTTCACGGCGCGGGCCGGCGACGACGGGCTGGACCTGTATGTCCACGCGCCCTATGTCATCAACGTGGCGACCGGCAACAACCGGATCCGGATCCCCAGCCGGAAGCTGCTCAGCCAGCAGCTCGCGGCGGCCGCGAAGGTCGGCGCGAAGGGGCTGATCGTGCACGGCGGGCACGTGAGCGCGGGCACCGACGAGAGCGAGGGCTACGCCAACTGGCGCAAGGCGGTCGAGCGCATCGACCGGCCGCTGCCGCTGCTGATCGAGAACACCGCGGGCGGCGACCATGCGATGGCACGGGGCCTGGACGGGGTCGCCCGGCTGTGGGACGCGATCGCCGGCGCCGCGGCCGCCGGCTCCGGGGAGATCGGCTTCTGCCTGGACACCTGCCACGCGTTCTGCAGCGGGGAGGAACTCGCTGGCATAGCCGACCGGGTGAAGGCCATCACCGGCCGGATCGACCTCATCCATGGCAACAACTCCAGGGACGAGTTCGGCTCCGGCCGGGACCGGCACGCCGGGCTGACGGACGGGACTATCGACCCGGCGCAGCTGCTGGACGTGATCCGGGCCGCCGGTGCCCCGGTGATCTGCGAGACCCCCGACCCCGGCACCGACATCCGCTGGCTCCGGGACCACCTGGGCTAGCCCGTCACGGGCTCCGGCCCGGCGCGGCGGCGGTCAGCCCCGGCGCCTGCCGGGGGCGCAGCCGCACCCGGTCGGGTGCCCCGGACAGCACGCCGCCCGCGGGGTCGTCCTGGCCGCCGGACCTGACCACATCGGTCTCCGGTATCAGTACGTCCCGAACCACCAGCGCGCACAGCAACAGGACGGCGAGGAACCGGGCCAGCAGTGCGGCGAAGTAGGCGCCGGGCGTGATGCCGCCCAGGCTGCCGCTGGGACCGGACACGCTCACGGTGATGAGGTAGGCCCAGATCGCGAAGAAGTAGCCCACCTCCGTCAACTGCCACACCGCGTAGGACAGCAGCCGCGGGCGGGCCAGCACCACCAGCGGCACCAGCCAGATCACGTACTGCGGCGACCACACCTTGTTGGTCAGCAGGAACGCGGCCAGCACCAGGAAGTAGACCTGCGGCAACCGCGGCCGCCGGGGCGCGGCCAGGATCAGCGCCCCGATCCCCGCGCAGGCCAGCCCGAACACCACCAGCGACATGACGTTCAGCGACCCGGTCGAGCCGGTGCCCACGCCCGGCCAGTGCTCGGTCTGGAAGAAGTACCAGATGGAGCCCCAGTCAGCGGGCCGGCGGTCGCTGAGCGCGTAGAACCGGCCCCACCCGGCCGGGGCGGCGATCGCAACCGGCAGGTTGATCGCCAGCCAGGCCACCGCGGCCGACCCGGCGGCGGTCCAGTACTCCCGCATCCGCCCGGCCCGCAGGCACACCAGCAGCAGCGGCCCGAGCAGCAGCACCGGGTAGAACTTGGTGGCAACGGCCAGGCCGAGCAGCACCCCTGCCAGCAGGTGACGGCGCACCGCCCAGGCCGCCATGGCCAGCGCGGTGATGCTCATGGCGATCAGGTCCCAGTTGATGAACGAGGCCAGGACCAGGCCGGGGGCCAGTGCTACCAGCAGTGCCGTCCACCGCCGCGCCCGGCCGGCCACGGCCGCCGTGGCGAGCACCCCGGCCATCGCGAAGGCGGCCAGCATGATGATGGTGACCAGGAAGAACGCGTGCCCGTGAGCGACCGGCCCGCCGGGCAGCGGCCGCACCAGCCAGGCGGCCGCCTGCATCGCGCTGCCGATGAGGACCGGGTACTCGACCGCGTGCCCGGTGTAGGGGACCTGCCCTGACGCCAGCCGCTCGGTGAAGTAGAGCGGGTAGATGTCGGTGTAGCAGTGCGCCTGGAACTGGGTCAGGTAGCCGTTCCAGGCACCGGCCCAGCAGGCCGCCTTGTTCGCGAACCCCAGCCCGCTGCCGACCAGGCTGGCGGCGGCCAGCACCGGCCAGGAGCCGGCCGCGACCGCCAGCCGGGTGGTCCGGCCCTGCCAGCCGGGCTGTCCCGGCCCGGCTGCTGGCGCCTGCTCCCCCGGCACCTGTCCGGCCCGTTCCCCCGGCACCCGCCTACCCGCCGGGCTTGGTAGAGCCTGGAGACGGGCTCGGGCACGGGTTCACAAAGCCGCCGCACTGGGTGGACTGCGTCGGAGACGGGGTCGGCGTCGGGGTGAAGGAGGTCGGCAGGCAGCCGTTGTGCCGGCCGTTACCGTGGCAGGTCGGCCTGCCGCCCGGGGTCGGGAAGTGCGAGGGGTGCGGCTTCGGCTTCGGCGGCAGCTTGCCGAACAGGTTCCACGGAGTGCCCCAGTTGTTCACCGGCGCCCACAGCTGCACCGGCAGGGTGTTGAACTGGTTCATGAAGTAGGTGTGCCAGATCTGGGCGGGCCACTGGCCACCGTAGCCGGCCAGGCCGCCGACGCCGTAGAGCGTCTGCAGGCCCGGCGGCGGGGTGAAGGACAAGGCGTTCGTGCTCTTACACAGGGCCTGCTCGGAGACCGGCAGCGTGCAGCCGGTATGGGACACGAACATCCCGACCGCCATCGCGTCCATCGGGGTCGCGCCGAGGAAGAATGCCTCCTGCGACAGGTTGGTGGTGCCGGTCTTGGCGATGATCTTCTGGCCGTTGGTGAGCCCCAGGCCCGCAGCGGTGCCGAACGAGGAGGTGTCGAACGACATCGCGTAATTCACGTCGGCCGCCTGCTCCGGGGTGAGCACCTGCCGGGTGACGGGGTTCGCGGTCCGCACGGCGTTGCCCTGGATGATCCTGGCGACCACGTGCGGGGCGTGGTAGACACCGTTGTCCGCGAGCGTGGCCATCAAGGTGGCCTGCTCCTCGACCGTGAGCGAGGCCTGGCCGAGCGCGATACCCGCCTGATCCTGCATCGGGTTCTTGCCGGTCATGCCGGCCCCGCCCGGATAGCTCCCCACGTTCACGCCGAAAGCCCTCGCCATGTCGGTGACCGGGTGGGAGTCGTTCTGCGAGTCGTAGGCGACCCGGTGCCACAGGTCGGTGTAGGCGGTGTTGAGCGATTCCGCCGTGGCCTTGACCACGCTCACCGGTCCCTGGCTGTTCACGGTCTCGTCGTTGGTGACCTTGTACCAGGAGCCGGG
>DASQSC010000647.1:0-5389 GCA_035642555.1 Streptosporangiaceae bacterium
CGTCGAGGACCGGGTGCGGGACGTCACCGACATGGTGCCGGTCTGACGGCCTGACCCGGGTTCAGACCCAGGCCTGCGGGTCCAGCGTGAGGCTTTCGACCCGCTCCGGCAGCTTGCCCGAAACGATATGGGCGAGGCTCACCTCTTCCAGGATCGCCCGCTCGTTCGCCCGTAGCGCGATCCAGACGGTCTGCAGCGGCTCCGCCGCCCCGGTGTAATCCACCTGTTCCGGCCGTACTCCGCGCACACCCACGAGCTGCCCGTCGATGGCACGGATGATGTCCGCCAGCGAAATCTCATCCGAGGGCTTGGCCAGCCAGAATCCGCCCTCGGGGCCTCGCTGGCTCCGCACCAGCCCGGCCCGCCTGAGCTGGGTGAGGATCGCTTCCAGGAACTTGCCTGGGATGTTCTGGGAGCGGGCAAGCTGGTCGGCAGTGCAGTGGCTGCCTTCAGCGGCCGCTAGCTCGATCGCGGCTCGCAGCGCATAGTCAGCCCGGGCGGACAATCGCATGTCAAGCATTATGCCTGGTGTGCGTGAGGCAATTGGCCTTGCAGCGGAGAGGTTGCCAGCCCGGGCGGCCGGATCTGGGCGCTGCCCGGGCTGCGGCTCGACCCTGAGCGCCCGTCCGCCCCGGCCGGCCTGGTATTCCGCAAGCCCCCCTCGCTCGCGGCCCGCTGGGACCCGGCCTGACGGCCCGGGTTTCATGATCGTGGGGAATCGGTCGGGCGGCTACCCTCCTGATCTCGCACGATCATGAAAATCCCCCGGCTAGGGCCGGTGGCTACCCACCTGATCCCCCATGATTATGAGAATCCCCCGGGGCTAGGGGCGGTGGTTACCCTCCTGATCTCGCACGATCATGAGAATCCCCCGGCTAGGGCCGGTGGCTACCCACCTGATCCCCCACGATCATGGAAATCCGCCCGTCGGCGCGCTGGTCGTGGCGCGATTGAGGGGGGCGGTCGGTGGTGGCGCGGCTAGCGGCGAAGGCGCAGGCCGCGGGGGGTGGGGCGGAATCCGGCCGCTGACAGGGCCTGGGCCAGCGGGGACTCATGAACGTCGGCGCCGTCGGCTCGTTCGACGGTGAGGCGGCCCAGCGCACCGCCGCGGGCCGCGGCCGCGAGCGCAGCGGCCGCGGGGGTGAGCAGATCGAGCTCCGAGGTCCAGGACAGCAGGGTGCGGCCACCGCGCTCCACGTACAGGATCAGCCGGCCATCGGAGAGGATGACCAGGGCCCCGGCCTTGCGTCCGGGCCGGTGCGCGCCGGGCACCTCGCCCGGCCGGTCCGGCCAGGGGAGTGCCGCCCCGTAGGGGTTGGCCGGGTCGGTGGCGGCGAGCACCAGCACGGCCGCCCGCCGCGCGTCACCCCGCTGCCCGGCCCTGACCTGTCCCGTCGGCAAGGGGGGCGCCTGGTCTGGTGGCGGGGCCTGGTCCGGAGGCGGGGCCTGGTCCGGAGGCGGGGCCTGGTCTGGTGGCTGCCACCCAGGCTGCGACCACTCCGACGGGAGCGGCGGCTCGCCATGCCCCGAGCCAGGCTGGCCGGCCGAGATCTCGGTCGCGATGGCGCGCATCCGGTCCACCGCGCCCGGCAGCGCGAACTGGGCCGCCCCGAGCCCTTCCACGAAGTAACCGCGACGGCACTGCCCGGCCTCTTCCATGGCCCGCAGGACCGGGTAAAGCGCCCCGAACCCGCCCGGCACCCGTTCGGCGGCCGCGGTGCCGCGGATGAGGATGCCGTGCCGGTCGAGCAGGGTCCGTGCCAGCGCGTGCAGCCGACGGGTGGGGTCGGGGTCCCGGTCCGGCAGCAGTGACCAGCGGCCGCTGACCGTCGGCGGGCCGGAGCGGCCCGGCATGGCTCCGCGCCGGTAGCCGGAGCGGCGGCCGCCGCCCCGGCCGGGCCCGCTGCCCATCCGCAGCAGCCGCTCGTAGCCGGCCGCAGCGGTGCCGTCAGCCACGGCACCGTCGGCCCCGTTCCCGGCGCCGTTCGCGCCGATGCTTCCCTCGCCGCCAGTGCTTCCGGCCCCGCCGAAGCTCCCTATTCCGCCGGAGCTTCCGTCCCCGCCGGGACTACCGGTCCCGCCCGGCACCACGCCTGTCCGGACCGGCCTGGCGCTGCCCGCGACCGGGCGCCCGCTGGCCAGCACCGTGCGCAGCGGCGCCAGCGTGTCGTTGGTCAGCCAGCCCGCCCAGGCGAGGTCCCAGATCGCGGCGGCCACCGCCGGGTCGGAGAACTCCCGCCAGTCATGCCCGGCCAGTTCCGTGGCGACCCGGTCAGCGATCATGCGGAAGAACAGCCCCCCGCCGCCTGCCAGCGCCGCGAGCACCGCCTCGTGCACCGGCGTCAGCGAGATCTCCGAAGGCGGGGGCAGCAGCAGCGGCGCCAGGTGAGCCGGGGCGAGGACCACCCAGCCGTCGCTTCCCGGCAGCCCGCCGGCACCGGACCACGCCACCTCGCCGGCCACGGTCAGCTCGTCCAGCATGGCTGGCTGGTACCCCGGCACCCGGCCCGGCAGGATCAGCGTCTCCAGGGCCGACGCCGGGACCGCGGCCCCGGCGAGCTGTTCGATCACGTCATACACGGCGTCCGCACTGGCCCGCCGCCAGCCGCCGGGCCGCCGTCGTCCCGGACCCGCGTCCGCACCGTCGGCCAGCTGCCCCGCGCTCTGCCAGGCAGGCACGAACGCCGCCAGCGCCTCCGGCGGCGCGGGCTCGGCCTCCTTCCGCAGCCGGGCCAGGCACCGGCGCCGCAGCAGCCGCAGCACCCCGATGTCGCACCACTCGGTGCCTCTCCCGCCGGGCAGGAACTCGCCCTCGGCAACCCGTCCTTCCGCTGCCAGCCGCCGCAGTGAGCCGACCACTACGGCCACCCCGAGCCCATACCGTTCCGCAGCCGAAGTGGCAGTGAACGGACCGTGACCGCGGGCATACCGGGCCACCAGGTCGCCCAGCGGATCCCCGACGGGTTCGGCGAACGCGGCGGGCACCCCCGGCGGCAACGGCACGCCGAGCGCGTCCCGCAGCCGGCCGGCGTCCTCGATCGCCGCCCACCGGGGCTGGCCGGCGATCCTGACCTCGATCGCCCGCCGCTGGGCCGCCAGCTCCGCCAGCCAGCCCGCCGCCGCGGCGGGCTCGGCGCACCGCGGCGCGACCTCGTCAGCGGACACCGGGCCGATGGCCCGCAGCAGGTCGGCCACGCCCTCCAGGTCGCGGCAGCGGCGGCTGGCCGACACCCGCTGCAGATCGGCCTCGGTCTCGGCGACCACCGCCGGGTCGAGCAGTTCCCGCAGGTCGGCCTGGCCGAGCAACTCAGCGAGCAGCGAGGAGTCGAGCGCGAGCGCCTGGGCGCGGCGCTCAGCCAGCGGCGAGTCGCCCTCGTACATGAACGCGCCCACGTACCGGAACAGCAGCGACCGGCTGAACGGGGACGGCGCCTGGGTCTCCACCTCGACCAGGCGCACCTTGCGGGCGGCCAGGTCGCGCATGAGCCCGGTCAGGGCGGGCACGTCGAACGTGTCCTGCAGGCACTCCCGGACGGTTTCCAGCACCACCGGGAACGACCCGTACTTGCTGGCCACCGAGAGCAGCTGAGCGGACCGCTGCCGCTGCTGCCACAGCGGGGAACGGCGGCCTGGCCGGCGGCGCGGTAGCAGCAGCGACCGGGCCGCGCACTCCCGGAACCTGGACGCGAACAGCGCCGAGCCGCCCACCTCGGCGGTGACCAGGGACTCGACCTCTTCCGGGGCCAGCTCGGCGATGCCGGCCGGTGGCGGATCGTCGGTGTCCGGCACCCGCAGCACGATCCCGTCGTCGGTGTGCAGCGCCTGCACGTCGATGCTCTGATAGCGCTCCCGCAGCCGGGCGGCGATCGCCAGCGCCCACGGCGCGTGCACCCGCGCGCCGTACGGGCTGTGCAGCACGAGCCGCCAGTCCCCGAGCTCATCCCGGAACCGCTCCATCACCAGGGTCCGGTCATCCGGCAGGTAGCCGGTCGCCTCCCGCTGGCCGTACAGGTAGCGCACCAGGTTGGCGGCGGCCAGCTCGTCCAGCCCCGCCTCCCGCAGCCGGGCCGTCGCCTGCTGCTCGCCCTTCCCGGCGAGTTCCCGGCAGAACGCGCCGACCGCCCGTCCCAGCTCGGCGGGCCGCCCGGCCGCGTCGCCGTGCCAGAACGGGAGCCTGCCAGGCTGCCCCGGCGCGGGCGAAACGAGCACCTGGTCGGCGGTGATGTCCTCGATCCGCCACGAGGTCGCGCCGAGCACGAACACGTCCCCGACCCGCGACTCGTAGACCATCTCCTCGTCCAGCTCGCCCACCCGGTGCGACTGCCGGCCGCGCCGCTCCGCCCCGGCCAGGAACACGCCGAACATCCCGCGGTCGGGGATGGTGCCGCCGCTGGTGACCGCCAGCCGCTGGGCGCCGGGCCGGGCGCGCAGGGTGCCCGCGGTGCGGTCCCACACCAGCCGCGGCCGCAGTTCCGCGAACTCCTCGCTCGGGTACCGGCCCGCCAGCATGTCCAGCACCGCTTCCAGCACGCCGTGGGTGAGCCCGCTGAACGGAGCCGCCCGCCGGACGACCCGTTCCAGGTCATCGACCTCCCAGTCGTCGACGGCGACCATCGCCACGATCTGCTGCGCGAGCACGTCCAGCGGGTTACGCGGGATCCGCAGCTCCTCGATCTTCCCTTCCCGCATCCGGCCGGCCACCACCGTGGCCTGCACCAGGTCGCCCTGGTACTTGGGGAAGATCACGCCCCGCGAGATATCGCCCACGTGGTGGCCGGACCGGCCGGTGCGCTGGAGCCCGCTGGCCACCGACGGCGGCGACTCGATCTGGATGACCAGGTCCAGGGCGCCCATGTCGATGCCGAGTTCCAGGCTGGAGGTGGCGACCACGGCGGGCAGCCGGCCCGCTTTGAGCGCTTCCTCGATCTGGACCCGTTCCTGGCGGGAAACGGAGCCGTGGTGAGCCCGGGCCACCTCGGCGGGCGCGCCGGAACCTGCGCCCGCCTGCGCCATGACCTCGGCCGGGGAGCCGAGTCGCGCCGGGGCGGTGCTGCCGGGCTGGGGCTCGCCCGGCGGGTACGGCTCGCCCGGCCCGCCCGGGTACGGCTCGCCCGGCGAATACGGTTCGCCCGGCGGGTACGGTTCGTCCGGCTGGTCCGGCGGCTGGGCGCGCTCGGCGGCGCGGTCAGCGGCAAGCTCGTTCAGCCGGGCGCAGAGCCGCTCGGCGAGCCGCCTGGAGTTGGCGAACACGATCGTGGACCGGTGCTGCTCGATGAGGTCGAGCACCCGTTCTTCGACGTGCGGCCAGATCGAGCGCTGCTGCCGGGCACCGGGCTGGCCGGGACCGTCGGGGCCGCCATCCGGCCCGCCCGGGTACGGCTCGCCCGGC
>DASQSC010000648.1:0-3918 GCA_035642555.1 Streptosporangiaceae bacterium
GCGACCTGACCGCCCTGGCCTCGGCCGGGCTGTGCCTGCTCGGCGAGCAGGAATGGCGGACCGGCAGCGGGCCGGCGCCGCGGCTGGCGATCCGCTCCGCCGATGCGCTCGCGTTCATCAGCAGCAACGCGGAGACCCTCGGCGAGGCGGCGCTGGCCTGTAACGACCTGGCCGGGCTGGTCAGCGCCGGGGTGGTGGTCGCGGCGCTGTCGCTGACCGCCGTGCGCGGGTCGCGGGAGCCGTACGCGGAAGCGGTCCACCTGGCCTGCCCGCACCCGGGACAGCAGCAGGTCGCGGCGGCCATGCGCGAGCTGCTCGCGGCCGAGCGGACCAGCCAGGCGCGGATCCAGGATCCGTACGGGTACCGTGCGTTCCCGCAGGTCCACGGGCCGGCGGTGGACGCGCTCGGCTACGCAGAGGGCGTGGTGACCAGGGAGCTCAATTCCGCCTGCGAGAACCCGCTGATCGACGTCACGGGCCGGGCCGTGTGGCACAACGGCAACTTCCACGCCGCCTACGTCGGCCTCGCGCTCGACAGCCTGCGGGCGGCGCTGTTCCAGACCGCGGCGCTGTCCGCGGCCCGGCTCGGCACGCTGGTCGAGCCCGCGTTCACCGGCCTGAACCCGTTCCAGGCGGAGACGCCGGCCAGTTCCGGGATCATGCTGCTGGAGTACGTCGCCCAGTCCGCCGTGGCCGACCTGCGCCGGTTCGCCACCCCGGCGGCGCTCGGCAACGCCGTGCTGTCGCGCGGAGTGGAGGACCACGCGGGCTTTTCCACCCAGTCCGTCCGCGCCACCGGCGATGCCGTGCCCGCCTACCGGGTCGTGCTGGCGAGCGAACTGACCGCCGCCGTCCGGGCGCTGCGGATGCAGGGCCGCCAGCCCGCCCCGGGCGCGCTGAGCCGCGCCTTCGCCGTGGCGGACGCCGCGCTCGACCGCCGGATCGAGGACCGGCCGCTGGACGGCGACCTCGCCGCGGCCGCCACGGTCCTGGCGGAGTACCCGGCGCTGGGGACGCGATAATCCGGAACGGGAATGGCGGCAGGCATGGCTGGCTGCCACGCCGCCGGCCCTCGTCCCGGGCAGGGCAGGAGCGGTGGCCGGTCCGGGCGGGCGAGCCCTTCCGGCCCGGCGCGGGCTCAGGCCAGCAGCCGGGCCCGCCACCGGCCGAAGCGGGTGGCCAGGCGATGCTCGCCGGCCGCGTGCAGGCGCCCGACGTGATCGTCGATGTAATGCAGGTAGAGCCGGAGCAGGTCCCGGCCGAGCAGCGCCGGTGCCTCCCCGGCGGCCGGCGGCTCACGGCGCCAGGCGAGGGCCGCCGTGACCAGTTCCGCGGCTGGTGCGTCCGGGCTGGCGCAATAGTGCTCGGCCGCGAGCGAGTTGGTGCCCACCCGGCCGGTCTGCGCGGTGAACAGGAACCGGACCGGGAACAGCACGAGCTTGGTCAGCCGCCGCGGCCCGCGGGAGGCCAGCAGGGACGGAGTGCGGATCTCGGCCACGGCGCTGCCGTCAGGCCGGCGCAACCGGGCCCGGTCCCGCAGCCGCCCGGCCAGCGCCCGGTCCCCGGCGAGGTATCCGAGCGCGAACTCAGCGCCCCCCGTCAGCAGCTCCGCCCGGTCCGGCCGGGGCAGGCCCGCCCGGGCATCCTGGCCGGTGAGCAGGCGGCCGTGCGCGAGCAGGTCAAGCCGGTCCAGGGGCGGGAACCGGCCGCCGCTGGCCCGGCCGCGCAGGGTCGACGGCGTTCCCCAGAACACCGACAGCCGCTGGTGCAGCGGTGATCCGCCGGCTCGCACCCGGCCCGCCGCCCGGCGGATGACCAGCCGGTCTGCCTGGCGGGCCGGGTCGGCCAGGATCAGCCCCAGGTCGACGTCGCTGACCAGCGGACTGAAGCCGCCGTGGGCGAGGCTGCCCAGCGCGTAGCCGGCGATCAGGCGTGATCCCAGCGCCGCCCGGCAGGCGGCGACGGCCTCAGCCAGCACCGCCTCCCCGAGGCCGGCGTCTGCTTCCTGGGCGGGCACCGGCCCAGGATAGGGCCGGCCGTAGGCTCCGGCAGGCCGGCGGCGCCAGCCGGCCGGGTGATCAGCCCCGCGGCCGGTACCGGGCCGCTACTGCCGGGGTGGCGGGAGCCGCACGCCGGCCCGGGCGCAGTCGTCGCGGAGCAGGGCGAGGGCGACGGGAGCGACATGGGTGTGCCCCAGGTCCCGCACGGCGGTCCGCGCATCCGCGGCCATCCGCGGGGCCGTGACCCGGTCCGCGACGTACCTGAGTGCCGGGACGCCCGGGATTCCCCGGCGCTCGGGGTGCTGCCGCACGTCCGCAAGCAGCCGCTGGCATGCCTGGTGCCGGCTCACGCTGGCCGACGGCGCCGAGCTGACCCGCGGCGGCGAACTGGCCTGCGCGGGACCAGGCTGTGCCGGCGCTGGCGGCCCGCCGCAGCCGGCAGCCGCCAGCACTGCCGTTGTGGCAGCCGCTGTCGCGGCAGCCAGGACTACTCGCACCCTGGCCACGCTAGCGCCGCCAGCGGCCCGCGGGTCTCACCCTGACGAGGGCCCGGCCAGCAGCGGCGTGATGGTCGCGATGTCGGTGAGCATCGCGTCGCCAGCGAACCTGATGGTGTCAAGGACACGGCGCATGGCCGCCTGGTCCCGGCCGCTGCAGGCGTCCGTCACGACAACCGGGATCAGCCCCAGGTCCACCGCATGCCAGACGGTCGGCTCGATGCCGACCTCCAGCGCCACGCCGGCGATCACGACCGACCGGATCCCCAGGTCCCGCAGCGCCATCTCCAGCGGCGTGCCGGCGAACGCCGACATGGCGAGCTTGTCGAAGACGCCCTCGTCAGCGCGCGGAACCAGTTCCGGCACGATCTGGAAACCCGGGGAGTCCCGCAGGAACCACGATTCCACCTTCTCCGGGTCAGCCAGGTTCTGCCAGGCCATCGCCGTTCGCAGCTGGGACGTGCCCATGAGGCGGGGCGGCAGGGACATGTGCCTGGTGTAGAAGACCGGATAGCCGCCCGCCCGGGCGGCAGCGAGCACCGCCGCCACCCGATCCACCGCCACGGCCCCATCTGGCAGCTGGCCGATCACCCCGGCCTGCATGTCGTACACCAGGATGGCCGTCGTGGCCGGATCGCAGACGTCCTCGATCGTCTCCGGAACTACCAGGCCGGATCGTCGGCGCATCGCCCACCTCCCAGGCCGCTGATCAAGCGCCTGGTGTCAGTGTGCCCGGTCCGGCCCCGGTGCCTTGCGTGCGGGCGGGCTCAGCGTCAGTCCTGACGGCCGGGATCCGGCCGCTGACACGCGTCCCGCCGCCCGGCTCGGCGCGCAGGTCGAACGTGCCCGCCAGGACCGCCATCCGGTCGGCCATGTTCTGGATGCCGGACCCGCCGCGCGCCCGGCTCACGTCGATCCCCTGGCCGTCGTCCACGGCGTCGAAGCAGAGCTGGCCGTCCGCTTCCCTGATGGTGATCACCAGCCTGGCCGCCTGCGCATGCTTGACCGCGTTCTGCAGCGCCTCCAGGCAGCAGAAGTAGACGGCCGCCTCCACCTCCGCCGGGTACCGGCCCACGGCGCCGGCATGCACCTCGACCTGCAGCGGCGACCGTCCGGCTTGCGCCCGCAGCGCCGCCGCCAGCCCGAAGTCGGCCAGCGCGGCCGGGTAGATGCCCCGGGCGAGCTCCCGCAGCGTCTCGACCGCGTTGCTCACGTCCGTGACCAGGCTCTCCAGCATGTCGCTGGTCTGCTTCGGGTCGCACTCGGCGAGCCCTTGCGCAAGCCCGAGCTTCAGCTTCAGCGCGATCAGCTCCTGCTGCGCGCCGTCATGCAGGTTGCGCTCGATCCGGCGGCGCTCGGTGTCCTGCGCCGTGACCAGCCGCTGGCGGGACACGGTCAGCTCGTCCAGCCGGCGGCTCAGC
>DASQSC010000649.1:0-3021 GCA_035642555.1 Streptosporangiaceae bacterium
GGCCCGCCGACCTCGACCCGATACTCGCATTCGGCCCGTTCGACGCGCATTTCCTGCAGTTCTCGGGGGCGATCTGGTGGCCGTGGACATACGAGCTGCCAGCGAAGGCGCAGCGCTCGTTCGGGGCGGCGAAGCGGGCCAACGGGCTGGAGCGGGCAGCACGGTACGCGAAGGCGGTCGGCGCCCGCTGCGTTATTCCCTGCGCCGGGCCCGCGTGTTTCCTCGATGACGAGCTGTTCGCGCTCAACGACTTCACCGGAGATGAGGCCAGCACATTCCCGGATCAGACTGTTTTCCTCAGTTATCTGCGCGCGAGCGGAATTGCCGGCGGACAACTGCTGGTGCCGGGCGCGACGCTCGAAGCCGAGCACGGGAAATACCGCATCCGTTGGCCCGCCGGAGAGCGAGATGCGCTGCGGCCATTCACCGACAAGGAACGCTACCTGCGCGATTACGCGGATCGGATGCGGCCCCGCATTGAGGCGGACAGGCGCCGCTGGGGGGCGCCGGGCGTGGATGTGCTCACCGAGCTCAAGTCGTGGTTCGAGCCGTTGCTGGAACTGGCCGGCCACATCCGGGCCGGGATCGGCGGGCCGGTGCTGCTGCGGGTCCACGGCACCGCGGGCGACGATGACGACGAGGAGATCGTCGTCGACTTCCCGGCCGGCGAGGTGCGCCGCTATGGCGGGGAGGCGTGCCGGTACCAGTTCACGGTGGCACGGCCGCTGATCGAGCGGCTGATCGCCGAGCACCAGGTCGACTGGGTCAACAGCCTGTTCCTGAGCATGCGGTTCAGCGCGCGCCGGATCGGCCCCTACAACGAGCATGTGTACACGTTCTTCAAGTGCCTGGCGCCCGACCGGCTGATGTACGCCGAGGGCTGGTACGCCGACCAGGACCAGGACGAGGGTGACATCCGGCTCGGCGACTGGATCGTCCAGCGCCGGTGCCCGCACCTGCGCGGGGACCTGACCCGGTTCGGCGTCACCGACGGCAGCACGCTCACCTGCACCATGCACGGCTGGAAGTTCGACCTGGCCACCGGCCGCTGCCTGACCAGCGAGTCGCAGTCGCACGGCATCCGCTGCCGCCCGGCCCGGCCGGCCGGCGCGGCCCGCAGCGCGGTCCAGCCCGCGGGCTTAACGGCCGGGACGGCGCTTCGTCCGGGGTACCGTCATTGCCTGGCACCAGGCCCGTTCGCCGCGAAATTTACCCTACGGGGGTATAGTATCCCCCATGAGCGAGGGGATGCCCGCCCCGGTGCGGGGCTATTCGGGCAAGAAGGATGCCGTCGGCAACCGGCTGCGGCGGATCGAGGGCCAGGTCCGTGGGCTGCAGCGGATGGTGGCCGAGGACCAGTACTGCATCGACGTGCTGACCCAGATCTCGGCCACGACCAAGGCGCTGCAGGGGGTGGCGCTGGAACTGCTCGAGGACCACCTCGGGCACTGCGTCGCCCAGGCGATCGAGGCCGGCGGGCCGGAGGCGGACGAGAAGGTGCGGGAGGCCGCGGCCGCGATCGGGCGGCTCGTCCGGTCATGAGCGGCTGACGAGAGGCGGTAATGGGCGCGCTGGACCTGATCGGGCGGAGCCTGCTGGACGGGCTCGGCATGTTCTGGGTCACCCTGTGGGCGCTGGTGCTGGGGTTCGGCCTGTCCGGGGCGGTGCAGGCGTTCGTCTCCCGGGCCGAGATGCAGCGGGCGGTGGGCAGCCACCGGCCCGCCGCCATCGCCCGGGCCGGGGTGTTCGGCGCGGTCTCCTCGTCCTGTTCCTATGCGGCGGCGGCGCTGGCCAAGACGCTGTTCGCGCGGGGGGCCGACTTCACCGCCGCGCAGGCGTTCATGTTCGCCTCCACGAACCTCGTGGTCGAGCTGGGGCTGGTGCTGTGGCTGCTGATCGGGTGGCAGTTCGCGGCCGCTGAGTTCGCCGGCGGCGCGATCATGATCGTGCTGCTCGCGGTGGTCCTGCCCCGGGTGACCGGGGCGCGGGAACTGGAGCAGGTACGCGACCGGCTGAACCGGGCGGGCGGCCCGGTCACCGGGCACGAGCACCACGGCGACCAGGACCCGGCGCTGGCCGGCCGTCCCTGGCGGGAGCGGCTGCGGTCGCTGGCCGGCTGGTCGGACGCGGCCGGCTACACCGTCAGCGACCTGACCATGCTCCGCCGGGAGATCGTCCTCGGGTTCCTGATCGCGGGGTTCGCCGACACCGCGGTGCCGGTGAGCTTCTGGCAGTCGCTGTTCATCTCCGGGCACGGATTCTGGTCGGTGCTGGAGAACGTGGTGCTGGGGCCGTTCCTGGCGATCATCAGCTTCGTCTGCTCGATCGGGAACGTGCCGCTGGCGGCGGCGCTGTGGACCGGCGGCATCACGTTCGGGGGCACGATCGCGTTCGTGTTCGCGGACCTGATCACGCTGCCGCTGCTGCTCATCTACCGCAAGTACTACGGCACCGGGCTGACGCTGCGGCTGCTCGCGGTCTTCTGGGCCACCATGAGCCTGGCCGGGCTGGCGACCGAGTACCTGTTCACGGCGGCCGGGATCGCCCCGCAGCCGGCGCCGGGTGCCCGCGGCAGCATCGGGCTGGACGCGTTCGGGTGGAACTACACCACGGCGCTGAACATCATCGCGCTCGCCGCGTTCGGGCTCCTGTTCTGGCTGTACCGCAGCCGCGGCCGGTTCGGGGGCGGCA
Source organism: Streptosporangiaceae bacterium (assembly GCA_035642555.1). Taxonomy (GTDB): domain Bacteria; phylum Actinomycetota; class Actinomycetes; order Streptosporangiales; family Streptosporangiaceae; genus JAIRTY01. The sequence continues at coordinate 2,692 of DASQSC010000649.1, forward strand.
ACGGCTACGCCAAGGACCCGGTGTGCGGCATGCAGGTCGAGCGGGCTCACGCGGGCGCCGTGGCGCGGCACCACGGGCGGGCCTATCACTTCTGCTCCGACCACTGCCGGGACCGGTTCGCCGCCAGCCCGGAGCGATATGCCCGCGGGCCCGGGACCGGCCCCGCCGCGATATCGGAGGGCAGCCGCCGCTAGCCGAGCGCGGCCCGGGGCGGCCCTGACACACTGGGGGCATGACCGACGCGGCGCTGGACCGGCTGGCTGTCAGGGAACTCGTCGAGAACTGGGCCGTGTGGCGTGATGCCCGCGACTGGGACCGGTTCCGGACCGT
>DASQSC010000650.1:0-3376 GCA_035642555.1 Streptosporangiaceae bacterium
GGACCCGGCGGCGCCGCGGCACGACGGGATCAGCTACTTCCTGGTCGACATGGCCTCGGACGGGATCGAGGTGCGCCCGCTGCGGGAGATGACCGGCGACGCGTTCTTCAACGAGGTGTTCCTCGACGGCGTGTTCGTCCCCGACGACCTGGTGGTCGGGGAGGTGAACGGCGGCTGGCGGATCGCCAGGACCACCCTCGCCAACGAGCGGGTGTCGCTGTCGCGCTCGTGGACGTTCGGGGCCGGTGTGGACGAACTGATCGAGACCGCCCGCGCGGCCGGCCCGGCGCTGACCGGATCGCTGCCCGGGCAGGTGGGCGCGCTGGTCTGCCAGGGCCACGCGATCGACCTGCTGGGGATGCGGGTCACCCTGAAGCAGCTGTCGGGCACCGAGCCGGGCGCCACCGGCAGCGTCCGCAAGCTGCTCGGGATGCGGCACGCGCAGCGGGTGGCCGAGCTGTGCTGGCTGCTGAGCGGCGCGGACGGCGCGCTCGGCGGGACCCGCTGGGGACGGGCCGTGCTGTTCACCAGGGCCCTCACCATCGGCGGCGGCACCACCGACATCCAGCTCAACATCATCGCCGAGCGGATGCTCGGGCTGCCCCGCGACCCGGACCCCCCTGCCCCCTGACCGGCGCCGCGCCGACCCGGGTGCCCGGGCCCGGATCGGCTCCGCGCTAGCCTGAGCTGAGCTTCGCGGTGCCGGCGACGGGGGAACGGATGGCGGACAGCGACGACCGGCCCCGGCCACGTCCTGCTACCGGACGACGCCGGGCGGTGCCGGCCGCTGCCCAGCAGCGGCTGATGACCCGGATCGCCGCCACCCGGCGGGCCAGGCAGCGCCGCATGCTGCTGATCGGGTCCAGCTTCGCTTCCGCCGCGGTGCTGGTGGTCGCCGCCGCGGCGTGGGGCCTGGGCAGCTATGTGAACGCGGCGCTCAAGCGGGTGAACGCGGGCGTGTCCGGCGGCGTCAGCGGGCCGCTCAACATCGTGGTGGCCGGCGTGGACCGGCGGGCCGGGCTGACCCCGCACCAGCAGGCCGAACTGCACGTGGGGCACGTCCCGAGCACCAACAGCGACACGATGATGGTGGCCCACATCTCCGCGGACCGGCACCGGGTGACGGTGGTCAGCCTGCCCCGCGACTCCTGGGTGGACATCCCCGGGCACGGCAAGGGCAAGATCAACTCTGCCTACGGGCTCGGCGGCCCGAAGCTGATGGTCGCGACCGTCGAGCGCAACACCGGCCTGACCATCAACGACTACATCGAGGTCAACTTCCTGGGGTTCATCAAGGTCATCGACGCCCTCGGCGGCGTGAACGTGTGCCTGCCCTATGCCGTGAACGACCCCTACTCCGGCCTCCACATGTCCGCGGGCGTTCACCACGTGAACGGCATCACCGGGCTCAAGTACGCGCGGGACCGGCACTCGTTCGCCACCTCCGACCTCGCCCGGATCCGGAACCAGCAGAGCCTGATGGCCTCGCTGCTGCACGAGGCCATCAACTCCGGCACCCTGGCCAACCCGTTCCGGCTGCGCCAGTTCGTGCAGGGGGCACTGGCGGCGGTCAGGGTCAACCAGGGCCTTGACGTCACCACCCTGGCCGCCCAGCTGCGCGGCATCTCGACCGCGAACGTGCGGTTCATGACCGTCCCGCTCGCGAAGCTGAACTACCTGTCGCCCACCGGCGAGTCCGCCGTGCTGTGGGACCACCGCGCGGCCGGGCGGATCTTCGCCGCCTTCAAGGCCGACCGGCCGCTCACCCGGCATCAGCGGCACGCCCCGGCCAGCGGCAGCCCACGCGGCGGGGCCGCGCCCCGGCCCGGCCAGGTCCGGGCCAAGGTCTACAACGGCACCCTGATCGGCGGGCTGTCCGCCGCCACCGGCGCCGAGCTGAGCAAGCTGGGATTCCAGGTCCGGGCCGGGCTCACCTGGCCGGTGCACGACATCAGCCGGACGGTCATCGAGTACCCGCAGGGCCAGCAGCCCGGGGCCCAGCTGCTGCAGCGGCGGGCGCTGCACGGCGCGTCGCTGCGCGAGGTGAGCGGGCTGCGCAAGATCAGGGTGGTACTAGGGGTGGCTGGTCACACGGTGACCGTCCCGTCCCAGGCCGGTGCCGGCGGCAGTGCCGGCTCCGGCGGTGGCGGCGGCGGGAATCCGCCCGGCTCCCGGACCGCCGCCCGGGCCGCCTGCCACTAGCCGCCTGCTGACTGCCGCCTGCTGACTGCCGTCAGCTGACTGGGGTTAGCTGGGACCCGGCTCCCCCGGCGTGCCCGGCTCTCCTGGCGTGCCGGGCTCCTCCGGCGTGCCCGGCTCCCCCAGGCCCTGCTCGTCTTCCTGCCGCTTCAGCGCGGTAACCAGCCGTTCGATCTTGCCCTCGTTATCCGGTCCGGCGCGGCCGGTCCGGTCTGCGTACACGGCGGCGCCCAGGTCGCGGAACATCGCGTCCGCCCGCCGCTTGGCCTGCGCCTGGTCCAGCTTGACCTTGCCCTCGCGGGCCGCATCCTGGGTCGCCTGGGCAAGCTGCTGCGCCTGCTCCCGGACCCGGTCCATCAGTCCCATCGCAACCTCCGTGCGTGCGGCTCCAGCTCCAGCCCGGAGCACGAACTCCAGCCTAGGAGGTACCCAGCGCGCGGTCCTCGATCGCGGCCAGCATCTGGAGGCTGGCCCGGTTCATCCGGTCCCGGTGCTGGGCGGCCCGGGCGGCAGCGCGGGCGAGCACGCCCGCCGGGGCGGTCCGCAGGGTGGCGGTGAGCAGCGACCAGGTCAGCGCGTCCAGCGCCGCCCGGATGGCGGCCGGCTCCTGCGTCAGCTCGCAGGTCTCCTCGAGCGCGAGCAGCAGCTTGTCGGGCTCGGGATCGGGCGCGAACGCCAGCGGGAACACGTCGGCGGCGCCGCACGCCGCCTGCTGTGCCCGGACGGCTTCGAAGGCCGACAGCAGCGGGCTCACCCCGCTGGCGGTGCGCGGGTCGTAGAGGCCGGGGAACGGCATGTCCTCGTAACCCGGGTCGTACCCGCTGAAGTAGATGGCGGACGCAGATGCGGTCCTGGCAAGCGCCCCGAGCGCCAGGTCGAGCAGGCAGACCGGCCAGCCGAGATCGGTGATGGCCTGCACCAGGAAGTTCCCGGGAGCCGCCGCGAGCCCCGCCGACAGCAGCAGCTGCGCCGACTCCAGCGCTGACTGCGCGTAGAACATGATGTCCGGGGCATGCAGCCGGAGCACGCCGGCGCCGGCCCACTCCAGCAGCTTCCGGTGGATGATCGAATTGTCCACCACGTGCGTGAACCTGGCGGCGCAGTAGCCGCCGCCGCGCGCGGCCGCCGCCGCCAGCAGCCACTCGGCGGCCCGCTTGGAGGCCGCGTACGTGTCGGG
>DASQSC010000651.1:0-8496 GCA_035642555.1 Streptosporangiaceae bacterium
CCGCAATTAGTCAGGCCGGATCGCGCGGTTCCCGGGCGCCCCGCCGCCGGCCGAAGAGCTGCGAGAGATGCCCCAGCCAGCGACGGCCGGGGGCGGGCTCACCGGGACCTGACTGGCGCTGCTGCCGGTACCGGGCCGACCAGGACTCCAGCGCGGGCGTGACCCAGGAGGGCTGCGCCGGGGCCGCGGCGGGCGGAGGCTGAGCAGCGGGCGGTGGGGGTGACTCCGCCGTCGGCGGGTCGTCCGGGTCGTCCGCTTCCGCGGGGCCGCCCGTCGCGCCGGGCCAGGCGTAGCCGGGGCCGAGGACCGGCGGCAGGCCAGCGGCCGGCCGCGGCGGCTCGCTGGCGGCGGGCCGCGGCGGGACAGGCGCCGGGTCCGGCCCGGCCGGGGCGGCCGCCTTGGTCTCGCCCGTCCAGCGCACGCCGTCCCACCACCGCAGCACGCCCGGGTCGCCGGGGTCGGGGTACCAGTCGGGGGGAAGTGGCCCGGTCACGGAACCGACATGATAGCGGCGGGGCTGGCCAATAGCCGGGTGAGTACGGGCAGTCCGGATAGCATGGCCTGACCGGCGGCGGAGCGTGACGCGCGGCGGGTTACGGAAGGTCACGGAGGCAGCGGATGCGGATCGCGCTCACGGCGCTCACCCCGCAGGGACCTCAGGACGTCATGGTCACCGGTGATGACGGGGTGCCGGTGGGCCAGGTGGCCGCGGTGCTGCGGGCGGCCACCCGCGGGGCCAGCCGGCTGGCCCGGGTGATAGCCCTGCCCGGCGCGGCCGGCTTAGCTCCGGGCGGTGCCCAGGCCGGAGCCGGGCAGGAGACGCTGTGGATGGACGGGCGGGCGCTGGACCCGGGCGCGCCGGCCGCGGCCCTGCTCCGCGACGGCGCCCTGGTGGCGCTGGATCCGCAGACCGCCGCCGGGACCTCGCTGGCCGAGCCCTCCGGCCTGGTCGAGGTGCGGGTCGTCGGCGGGCCCGCGGCCGGCACCGTGCACCGGCTCGGGCTGGGAACGGTGATCCTCGGCGCCTCGCCGGACTGCGGCGTGCGGCTGGCCGGGGTGGGACTGCCCGCGTACGCGGCGCGGCTGTCGGTGGGCCCGGGCGGCCCCGCGGGCCAGGCCATTGTGGAGCCGCTGGCCGGCGGCGGGAACGGCCCGGTACCCGGCGCTGGCGTGCCGGTGCTGCTGGACGGCGAGCCGCTGACCGGGCCGCGGCCGTGGCTGCCCGGCATTCCGCTGCAGATCGGGCCGCAGGTACTGACCCTGGCCCGCCCCGAGCCGCCCGACGCGCACGTGTCGCCGTCCGGCGACGGCGGGCTGGCCTACAACCGGCCGCCCCGGCTGCCGCCGTCCGGCCGGCCCCGCCGGATCGAGATGCCGGCCGAGCCGAAGCGGGCCGATCGCCCCCGTCTGCAGCTGCTCGCCGCGCTGCTGCCGCTGATCTTCGGCCTGGTCATGATCAAGGTCATGCATTCGGCGGTGTACGCGCTGTTCATGCTCATGAGCCCGGTGATGGTGGTCGGCACCTGGATGAGCGAGCGCCGTCACGGCCGGGTCGATTACAAGCGCCGGATGAAGGAGTACCGGGCCGCCATGAGCGGCCTGGACTCGGTCATCGCCACCGAGCGGGCCGCCGATGAGGCGCGGCGGCGGGAGGCGGCGCCCGACCCGGCGCAGATCCTGCTCACCGCGACCGGGCCGCGGCGGCGGCTGTGGGAGCGGCGGGGTGATGATCCCGATGCGCTGCACCTGCGGATCGGGCTGGCAGACCTGCCAGCGAACCTCGAGTTCGTCGCCGAGCGCGGCGGGACGGGCGGCGCGGACCTGCCGCCGGTCCCGGCCGCCCGCACGGTGCCGGTGTCGCTGCCGCTGCCGTCGCTCGGCGTGGTCGGCCTGGCCGGCCCGCCCGACACCGCCCGCGGCCTGGCCCGCTGGCTGGTGGCCCAGGCGGCGGCCCTGCACAGCCCGCGCGACCTGCGGATCGTGGTGCTCGCCGCCGACCCGGCCGCCGGGCCGCACTGGAACTGGGTGCGCTGGCTGCCGCACTGCGCGCCGCAGGGCGGCGAGGACTGCCTGGCGCTGGTCGGCACCGACGCCGAGACCGCGGCCAGGCGGATCGCCGAACTGTCCGGCCAGGCCGCCGAGCGGATGGCGGCAGACAGACAGGGCGGCGGCTTCGCCATGCTGGACGACGGGCCCCCGCCCGGCCCCAAGACGCTGGTGGTGCTGGACGGCGCGCGGGTGCTGCGCCGCGTCTCCGGCATGCCGGGGGTGCTCGCCGCCGCCCGTCAGGCCGGCATCTACGCGATCTGCCTCGACGAGGCGGAACGGATGCTGCCGGAGGAGTGCGCGGCGGTGCTCTCCTGGGATCCCGCCGAGCCCAGCCGGGTGACGGTGCGGGGCAGCGGGTTCGACGTGCTCGGCCCGGTGCTCGCGGACCAGGTCGGCGCCGCCTGGGCGGACCGGGTCGCCCGGGCGATGGCGCCGCTGCGGGACGTGAGCCGCGATGACGCGGACGCGGCGATCCCGTCCTCGGCCCGGCTGCTCGACCTGGTCAGGCTGCCGGATCCGGCGGCCGATGACATCTGCGGGATCTGGGACCGGCTGGGCCGGACCACCGAGGCGCTGATCGGGGTCGGCGGGGACGGCCCGGCCAGTATCGACCTGCGTGCCGACGGCCCGCACGGCCTGGTCGCCGGGACCACCGGGTCCGGTAAGTCCGAGCTGCTGCAGACGATCATCGCCTCGCTGGCGGTGGTGAACCGGCCCGATTCCATGAACTTCGTCCTCATCGACTACAAGGGCGGGAGCGCGTTCAAGGACTGCGCCCGGCTGCCGCACACCGTCGGCATGGTCAGCGACCTGGACGGCCACCTCACCGAGCGGGCGCTGGCGTCGCTGGCAGCGGAGCTGAAGCGGCGGGAGGAGGTCCTGCTGGCGGCGGGGGCCAAGGACATCGAGGACTACTGGGACACCAGGCGGACGCAGCCGGACCTGCCGCCGCTGTCCCGGCTGGTGCTGATCATCGACGAGTTCGCGTCGCTGGTGGCCGAGCTGCCCGACTTCGTGACCGGGCTGGTCGGGATCGCCCAGCGGGGCCGGTCGCTCGGCGTCCACCTGCTGCTCGCCACCCAGCGGCCGGCCGGGGTGGTCAGCGCGGACATCCGGGCCAACACCAACCTCCGGATCGCGCTGCGGGTGACCGACCCGGACGAGTCCCTGGACGTGATCGACACCCGCGACGCGGCGCTGATCGCGAAGTCCACGCCCGGCCGCTGCTACGTGCGCTCCGGCGCGGGAACCCCGGTCGCGGTGCAGTCGGCCCGGATCGGCGGGCGGCGGCCAGGCGCCGGCCCGGCGGAGGCCTCCGCGCACGCCGTGCTGATGCCGTGGACCGGCCTGGGCAGGCCGCTGCCAGCGAGCGGGCCGCTGCTGGCAGCGGACGACCCGGACCTGGCGACCGACCTGTCGGTGCTGGTGGACGCCGTTGCCGGGGCCGCGGTCAAGCTGGGCCTCCCCGCTCAGCGCAGCCCCTGGCTGCCGCCGCTGCCGGGGATCGTCACCCTGGACGACCTGCCCGGTGACACCGCGGACGGCGCGGCGGGCGAGGCCGGGACGATCCCGTTCGGGCTCACCGACCAGCCCGCCCGGCAGGCCCGCGAGCCGCTCGGCCTGGACCTCGCGCACGGCGGGCACCTGGTCGCCGCTGGCGCCGCCCGCACCGGCCGGTCCACCATGCTGCGCACGATCGCCGGCTCGGTCGCCGCCCGCACCTCCCCGGCCGACGTGCACATCTACGCGCTCGACTGCGGGACCGGCGCCATGCTGCCGCTGTCCGGCCTGCCGCACTGCGGTGCCGTGGTCACCCGCGACCAGACCGACCGGGTCGAACGGCTGATCCGCAAGCTCCGGGACGAGATCACCCGCCGCCAGCAGCTGCTGGCCGCCGGCGGGTTCGCGGGGCTGGCCGAGCAGCGCGCCAGCGCCGCGCCCGAGGACCGGCTCCCCTGGATGCTGCTGCTGGTGGACTGGTGGGAGGGCTACGTGGCCGCCTACGAGCACTACGACTACGGGCGGCAGATCGACGCGCTGCTGCAGACGCTCCGGGAGGGCGCCGCGGTCGGGCTGCGGGCGGTGATCACCACCGACCGCTCGGCCCTGCTGGGTCAGGCCGGGGCCGTCTTCGGCCAGCGGATGCTGCTGCGGCTCACCGACAAGGGCGACGCCGGGCTGGCCGGGATCAACGAGCGGAGCCTGCCTACTGACCAGCCGCCGGGCCGGGTCATGTTCGACGCCACGCCAGCCGCGCTGGAGGCGCAGATCGCCTTGCTCAGCCCGGACCCGTCCGGGCCCGCTCAGGTGGCGGCGCTGCGCCAGCTCGGGAGCGAGGCCGCGGCGCGGTACGGCCGTCCCCCCGAGGGGCAGCGCCCGCTCCGGGTGGATCCGCTGCCTGCCCGGCTCACCGCGGACGAGGCCTGGCAGCTGAGCCCGGGCTGGGAGCCGCCGTCGCCGCTGTGGGCGCTGGCCGGCGCGGGCGGCGACGAGCTCGCCCCGGCCGGCCTGGATGTCCGGGACGACGGTCCGGGCCTGGTGGTTGCCGGGCCGCCGCGCTCCGGCCGGTCCGCCACCCTGCTGACCATGGCCAGGTCCCTGCTGGCCAGCGGGACACCGGTGCTGGTCATCACGCCGCGCCGGTCACCGCTGCGGTCGCTGGCGGACGCCGACGGGGTGCTCGCCGTGCTCGGTCCTGAGGCCGGCGCGGACGACCTGACCAAGGCCATCGGGGACCGGGACTGCTACGTGGTACTGGCGGACGACGCCGAGCTGCTGGTGAACGGGCCGCTGTCGGACCCGCTGGAGAAGATCGTGCGCACGGGCCGGGACGGCGACCACGGCCTGATCCTAGCCGGGTCAACGCCCGACTTCACCCGGGCCTACTCGGGCTTCGTCCCGGCGGCGCTGAAATCCCGGGCCGGGATCCTGGTCGCCATTGAAACGCCGAACGACGGTGACCTGTTCAACATCCGGCTGCCGCGCAACGCCGGGCCCGGCCCGGTCGGCCGGGGCTTGCTGATCCGGCCCGGCCGGGTGATGCCGGTTCAGCTGGCGGTCACCGAATGACGCACCTGAGGGCTGCCGGCGGCCGCTCGCGGCGGCCAGAACATCCGGAATACTGCCATTCGGTAACGCAGGTGGCCGGTCGTGGTGAAACTGGCTAGCATCTTTTCGTCGTGCCGTGCGAGCGACCCCCGTTGCCTAAGGCGTCGTGTGTGGTGCGGGCTGTGTCCGGCGGTAACTGTCGTCCGTGAGGGGGCCGGTGCGTGGGCTGGGGAGCGCTGATCGAGGAAGCGGTGTCGGACGCGGAATCCGACATGTCCCGGGTACAGGCTGCCGCCGAGGCCATCAACGCGGCGATCGGCAAGGCGCGGCCGCTGCTCACCAAGGGCACCTGGGATGGCCCGGCAGCGACCTCCTGGATCGGGGACTGGAACGGCTTCTACAAATCCGTCCAGTCGTTGCTGGGCGGGCTGCCGGCCGCCGAGGCGGCCGTTGTGTCCAAGGTGCAGTCCGACATGGAAGCGCAGGCCCGCAAGCACGCCGGGCAGCCGGTTCCGAGCTGAGGGTGAAGGCGGGCGGCGATGGGTGAGGTCGGGGTTGATCCGCAGCGGGTGGCGCAGGCGGCGTCCGCGTTAGAGGAGCTGCGGGACGCGCTGGCGGCGAACGTGCCGACCATCGTGAACACGATGAGCAGTTACGGTTCGCCGGTGAACACCGGGGTGCTGAAGCAGGCGCAGTCGCGCGCGCCAGGGGATGCCTCGGACATGCGGGCGCGGGCGCGGCTGGCGGCGTTGTGGCTGGCGCAGAACGTGAACATCGCCGGCCAGGGGCTGGTGGACATCCCGTGGGATCACCAGTCGGTGGACGCGGCGGATGCGACGGCCGAGGCGCAGGCGCTGACAGATGCCGAGGCGAACAAGGACCCCAAGGCGGCGCTGGCGGCGATCAAGGCCATCCAGCAGGACCTGCAAGATCACATCAAGGCGAAGGACAAGGCCTGGCTGGGCGCGTTCTACAACCAGGCCGCGCCCCAGGTCGCCAACCTGGCCATCACCCTGCACAACCTGGACTCGGGCGGCAACGCGGTGCAGGCCTACAACAACCGGTTCACCGCCCTGACCCAGTCCGACCAGCAGATCCTGGCGGCGTTCGGGCAGGGCCTCGCCGCCGCCGACAAGTCCGGGTCGCTGACGCCGGACGCGGTGGCGGCGATCGCCAATGCCCCCGACATCTGGTCCGCGTCCATGCTGGTGAAGTACGGCCCGCCGGGGTCGGACTGGGGCACCAGCGAGCAGAAGGGCGCCGGGAACCCCGACGGGGTCAGCCTGCTCGCGCTGATGACCCAGAACCTCTACCAGGACCTGAAGTCCGGGAACATCAAGATCCCGCTGGGCGCCGGGAACTACCGCTACTCGATGGAAGACCACGACAAGCTCGGGGACGCGCTCGCCGCCAACGATCCGTTTTCGGTCCTGCTCAAGGCCGACGGCGAGAACAAGAACGCCGCCTGGCAGGTCATGGGCGGCCCCGACGGCGGCCCGCTGGCGCAGATGCTGCTGGCCGCCGAGAAGGGCGACCTGCCGCAGCTGGACGGCAGGTTCGTGCAGGGCGGCCCGAACGACAAGGGCCAGTACCCGAACTTCTTCACGATGGTGGCGCCCGGCAAGAGCATCGACACCGACGCCGGTGAGATCTTCCTGAGCACGCCGGACCAGAAGGCCCTCGGCAACTTCCTGGACGCCGCCACCTCGGCCCCGCGCGGCAACGGCGCCGACGCCGGGTACTCCGCCCGGGCGGCGGTCAACATCATCAACAACCTGCTGCCGGCCATCACCGATGACGGCAAGATCCAGCCGGGTTACGACCCCGCCATCATGAAGGCGGTCACCGACACGTTCCTGCGTTACCTGCCCGATATCGCGAAGTCGTCGGGCAACCCGGCCAACATCACGGCCGCCGAGCAGCAGCTCTACGATCCGAGTCATCCCTGGGAGATCAGCCTGGGGCAGGACAAGCTGTCCACGCTGCTGAAGGAACTGAGCGCGGACCCGACGACCTTCGGCAACCTCAAGGGCATCGTCGCCGCCAAAATGGGCACCGCGCTCGGGCTGCAGCTGCAGGGAGTGACGGTCAACCACGAGGACATGCCGGCCGACCTGGCCTCGCTGTACGGGCGGTTCGTGACCGAGGGCAACAACCTGACCTGGCTGCATGGCACGCAGCAAGACGCCAAGAACGCCGAGCTCAACTCGCTCATCTCGTTCGGCGAGAGCGAAGTGGGCAGCATCCCGGTCATCGGGCCGACCGCCAGCAAGGTGCTGACCTGGGACCAGAAGATGAAGGCCTTCGGCGTCCCGCAGATCCCGGAGTTCAGAACGGACAACGCCGCCAATGCCATCGCGCAGGGCCGCCAGGAATTCAGCGACACCCAGCTCAGGACGATGATCCCGCTGGTGCAGGGCATGGTCCAGCAGCACATCGTCCAGCCGGACCCGCGCTGGTACCAGAACGGCCAGATCATCCCCAACCAGGCGTTCAACGAGTGGTGGGGAGAGAACAAGGGGATGCCGATCCAGGACAAGAGCCTGCCCGGCAGCCAGTACGATCACCTCGACAGCTGGTACCAGAAAAGTGTTGTCTGGGAGCAGCTTCAGCACGACGCTTTCAACCAGGCGCACTGAGACCCGGGCGACACGAGGACATGAGAAAGCAACTGGCTGGCTGGATGCTGGCAGCGGTGATGGCCGCGGTCACCGCCGGGTGCAGTTCCGGCGGCTCGCCGGGCCCGAGTCCGGCGCCATCCGCGTCCCAGTCGTTCTCCCAGGAGCTGAACCGGGAACAGCAGCTCCGGCCGGTGCTGGTGGCCTGTTTCGCCCAGCACGGGATGATCCCGCGCAAGTACCTGGACACCCGCTGGTACCAGCACGGGCGCGTCGTCCGCAACCAGTACTGGATCATGTGGTGGAGCAGCTACAACGCGCTGCCCGTGAAGGTGAACGGCACCGAGGAGCACCTGGCCGATGCCGCCAGGCACGCGGCGGAGCACGGCACCTGGCCGACCAGGCTGTGCGGGCCTATCCCGTCTCCCGCGGCGGCCGGCTCCTGATTCCGGCCCGGTGATCCGGGCCGCCGGGAGCGGGGCCGGCCAGGCCCAGCAGCTCGGCCGCGGCCTGGCCGCTGGCCCCGGAGGCGCCGTACGTGGCCAGGTACGTCCGGGCCGGCGGCCGCCACACCGGCAGCCCCATTTCCACCACGATCAGGTCCGGCCGCTGCGCCAGCAGCCGGGAGATCACCTCCCGCGCGCGCGGGCTGCGGTGAGCGTCGCGGACGACCACGATGACCGGCCGCCCGGCGGCGCGCCGGACCGCGTCGGCCGCGACGGCGCTGGCCGGCGTACCGTCCCCGGCCGGCACCGGCAGGACGCTCCCGGCCGGGACCCAG
>DASQSC010000652.1:0-3151 GCA_035642555.1 Streptosporangiaceae bacterium
CGGGCGGGGACATGATGCCCGCCTTCGCGAACACGTCCTTCCGGTACCAGAAGCCCACCACGTGCAGGTCATAGGGAACCCCGTACTGCTTGCCGTTGACCTGCCAGCCCTTCGCCGAGGTGCCCAGCTCACTGATCCAGCTCGAGTCGTAGGGCCCGAGGTCGGCCAGCTTGCCGGACTGGAGCTGGGTCGCCTCCTGGCCGGAGCCCCACTGCTGGAAGATGTCCGGCGGGTTGTTCGACTTCAGCGCTAGCGGCATCTTGGTCTTGAACTGGTCGCTCTGCAACGGGTTGATGCTGAGCGACACCTTCGGATTGGCCGCGTGGAACGAGTTGGCGACCTGCTGCCAGACCCCGCGGAGTGGCTGCGTGTTGCCGTTGTGCCACCAGGTGAGGGTGGCAGGGCCGCTCGCCTTGCCACCGTTGCTGCTGCTGCTGTTGCCGCCGCCGCTGCCGCAGGCGGCGGCGGTGAGCACCGCTGCCGCCACCGCGGCGGTAGCAGCCAATCTCCGGGTGCTGCGCATGGTGGTCATCTCCTGACGATGGGGCCAAACGTGGAGGGGCACCGCGAGCCGCCAAGCCGCCCGCGAAGCCGGCCGCGGCAGGATCCGCTGTCGAAAGCTTCAGTAATATTTCGGCGTGCCGTCATCGTAGGAAGCCCCCTATGACCGGTCAAGCCCTTGTTTCGGACTCGTTACCATCTGGCGCCTGCCGCGGCGCTGAACTGACAGGGAGCGTTACCACCTGCGGAGACCTTGCCAGGAAGAATTGATGCCGCCCGTCATGATCTGGGCAAGCAGGGCGGGGACCTAGTACGATACTCGCGCCGATTACTTTCGAAGGCCAGGCGTGCCCGCGGCCGCCTCGGCGGAAAGGTGGTGGGGCCGTGGCCGTGCCGAGGCGGGGGGGTCCCGGGCCATCGGGGTCCGGGGGTATCCCCCGGGATGGCTCTGTGTCCCCTCCGGCTATGCCTGCGCGGGGGAGCCTGGGCGGGTCATCCGCGCAGGCCGCGAGGCGGGACGGGGCCGCGCGCCGGCGCCCGACCCTGGCCGCGGTCGCGGCCGAGGCCGGCGTGTCGCTGCCCACGGTCTCCAAGGTGGTCAACGGCCGCCCCGACGTCGCCCCCGAGACCCGGGCCCGGGTGGAGCGCCTGCTCGGGGAGCTGAACTACCAGCGCCCCGGGCCGCGCCGGGGCCGCCGGGCCGGCCTCATCGACCTGGTCTTCAACGGCCTCGACAGCCCGTGGGCGGTCGAGATCCTGCGCGGGGTGGAAGACTGGTGCGCCGCTCACAGCATGGGCGCCGCCGTGTCGTCGGTCCGTCACGGCAGCGCCCGCCCGGCGAGCTGGACCAGCGCGCTCGCCAGCCATGACACCGACGGGGTCATCCTGGTGACGTCCGAGCTGACCGAGCCGCAGCTGCGCCAGCTGCGCGAGGACGGCATCCCGCTGGTGGTGGTCGACCCGGCGAACATGCCCGACCCGGACCTGCCCAGCGTGGGCGCCACCAACTGGGCAGGCGGGCTGGCAGCGACCGACCATCTGGTCGCGCTCGGGCACCAGCGGATCGCCGCGATCACCGGGCCCGCCGAGTACCTGTGCAGCCGCGCCCGGGTGGACGGCTTCCGTTCGGCGCTGGAGCGGTCTGGTCTCACCTACCGGCCGCCCCTGGTGCGGAACGGTGACTTCCAGCACGAGGGCGGTTTCGTGCAAGGCGGCGAGCTGCTCGACCTGCCGGAGCCGCCGACCGCCATCTTCGCCGGCAGCGACCAGCAGGCGCTTGGCGTGTATGAGGCGGCGCGGCAGCGCGGGCTGCGTATCCCGCAGGACCTCAGCGTGGTCGGATTCGATGACCTGCCGGCCGCTCGCTGGGTGTCACCGCCGCTGACCACGGTCCGGCAGCCGCTGGCCGAGATGGGCCGGGCCGCCGCGGCGATGCTGGGCGAGCTCATCGATGGCGTGCCGCTGCGCAGCCGGCGGGTGGAGCTGTCCACCGAGCTGATCATCCGCGAGTCCACCGCCCGGCCGGCCGCGTGAGGCGGGTCCGCGCTCCCGGCAGCACGCCGCTGCCGGTACCGGCGTCCCGTGCCGCCGCCCGGCCTGACCCAGAGACGAGGGTCCATCCAGCATGACCGCCGATCCCGCCCGCTCGCAGTCATCCGCCGACGTCACTGCTGGCGTGGCCGCGCCTGGCGTGACCGCGACCGCGGGACAGCGGGCCCTTGACGCCGCCGGTGAGCCGTGGCGTGACCAGTCCCGGCCGGCGGCGGAGCGGGTGAGCGACCTGCTGGCGCGGATGACCCTGGCCGAGAAGCTGGGCCAGCTGGTCGGCGTGTGGCTGAGCTTCCCCGGCGACCCCGGCGGGGTGGCACCGCTGCAGGGCGAGTTCGCCGGCGAGGTACCGCCGTTCGAGGAGCTGATCCGGTCTGGCCTCGGCCAGCTCACCCGCATCTACGGGACCAGGCCGGTCACCCCGGCCGAGGGGATGCGGGCGCTGGCCGGCCTGCAGTCCCAGATCGTGGCCGCCAGCCGGTTCGGCATCCCGGCGATCGCGCACGAGGAATGCCTGACCGGCCTCAACGCCTGGCAGGCCACCGTGTTCCCGACGCCGCTGGCGTGGGGCGCCTCGTTCGATCCGGGGCTCGTCGGCGAGATGGCGGCGGCGATCGGTCACAGCATGCGGGCGCTGGGGGTCCACCAGGGCCTGGCGCCGGTGCTGGACGTGGCCAGGGACCCGCGCTGGGGCCGGCTGGAGGAGACCATCGGCGAGGACCCCTACCTGGTCGGGATGATCGGCACCGCCTACGTGCGGGGCCTGCAGTCGGCGGGCGTGATCGCCACCCTCAAGCACTTCGCCGGCTACTCAGCGTCCCGGGCCGGGCGGAACATGGCCCCGGCCGCGATCGGCCGCCGGGAGTTCGCCGACGTGATCCTGCCGCCGTTCGAGATGGCCATCGCCGACGGCGGGGCCCGGGCGGTCATGCACTCCTACGCCGCCATCGACGGGCTCCCGCCGGCGGCCGACCGGGAGCTGCTCACGGGGGTGCTGCGGGAGCAGTTCGGCTTCGACGGCGTGGTCGTCGCTGACTATTACGGCATCTCGTTCCTGGAACTGCTGCACCAGGTGGCGGGCTCCCCGGCCGAGGCGGCCGCG
>DASQSC010000653.1:0-9306 GCA_035642555.1 Streptosporangiaceae bacterium
CGATAGAAGAGAGGCCGGGCAACCGGCCGAACGGAAATCGCGCGGCTGGGCCGAGCGGCCGCCGCGGAAGCCGGGCAACCGGCAGGCCGGGCGCCGCGAGGCGAGGCCGAGCGGGAGGCGGGAAGCCGGGCAACCGGCGGAGCGCAAACCGCGAGGCCGCGGGCCGAGGAGGGCCCGGGACGCCGGGCAACCGGCGGAACGGGCGCTCCGAGACCCGGGCAAGGCCCCTCCATCCCATACATGGAGGGGCCTTGTCATATTGTGCCCAGCCAGCGCCGGATTGCCACCACCAACACGCCGCGCGGTCCCGCCGGGAGCCATTCATACCGAACGGTTCGCTGCCTGGCCGGCGCCGCTGAACGAGTGAATGGCCGCTGGGTACCGGGTTCTCACCGGCCGGCTGGCAGGCGAGCGCCGCCCGGGACCGGCCGGCTGGCAGGCGTTCGCCGCCCCGGACAGGGCGGCGGACGTCAGGCCGCGGGCACGGCGCCGGCTACCAGCTCCCCGCCCTGCCAGACCGCGGCGACCAGCGGGACCCCGGGCCGGTACGCCAGGTAGGCGTGGGACGGCGCGTCGAGCAGCACCAGGTCGGCGCGGGCACCGGGACCCAGGTGCCCCACGTCGGCCAGGCGCAGCGCCCGGGCCCCGCCGGCGGTCGCCGCCCACACCGCTTCGGCCGTCGTCATCCGCAGCTCCCGCACTGCCAGCGCGATCACCAGCGGCATGCTGGAGGTGAAGCAGGACCCGGGGTTGCAGTCGGTGGCCAGGGCCACCGTTGCCCCGGCTGCCAGCAGCCGCCTGGCGTCCGGGTAAGGCTGCCGGGTGGAGAATTCCACCCCGGGCAGCAGGGTCGCGACCGTGTCCGAGCCGGCCAGGGCGGCCACGTCATCGTCGGCCAGGTAGGTGCAATGGTCGGCGGAGGCGGCGCCGGTCGCGACCGCGACCTGCACCCCGGGGCCGTGACCGAGCTGGTTCGCGTGCACCCGCGGCAGCAGCCCCGCCTGCCGGCCGGCCGCCAGCACCGCGGCCGTCTCGTCCGCCCCGAACGCTCCCCGTTCGCAGAACGCGTCGACCCACTTCGCCGACGGCGCGCAGGCGGCCAGCATCGGCCCGCACACCAGGTCCACGTAACCGCCCGGGTCGTCGCCGAACTCGGGCGGGACGACATGGGCGCCGAGGAACGTCACCTCCGGGGTCACTTCCGCCGCGAGGGCGACGCTCCGCCGCTCCGCCTCGACCGTGAGCCCGTAGCCGGACTTGCACTCCACGGTGGTGGTGCCCTGCCGGAGCATCTCGCTGGCCAGCCGCCGCAGGTTCGCCCGCAGCTGGTCATCGGCGGCGGCCCTGGTCGCCGTCACCGTGCTCCGGATCCCGCCGGCCTGGTAGGGCCGCCCGGCCATCCGGGCGGCGAACTCGGCACTCCGCTCGCCCCCGAACACCAGGTGCGCGTGCGAATCGACGAAGCCGGGCAGCACCGCGCGGCCGCCGCAGTCCACCGCCTGGTCGGCGGCCGGGGCGCGGGACTCGGGCCCGGTCCAGGCGACCCGGCCGTCCTCGATGATCAGGGCGGCGCCGTCCAGGGCGGCGACCTCCCCCGGGCGGCCCGGGCCGGCCGCGGCGGCCGGGCCGGGGCCGTCAGCCGGCTCCGGGCTGTTGGTCACCAGCTCCCCGATGTTCGTGATCAGCGTGCTCACAGCGCCCTCTCGTACCCGTGCCCCGGCCGGGGATTATCCGTGCCCCGGCTGGCAGCGCACCGGGTTGCGGAGCGTCGCCGGCCTGGCACGAAACCGTTCCGAATAAATGATTGATGCCCGGCAGAAATGCGCGAAATTACCGGCCAGCGGTTCGGTGGCTATTACCGGCCGTGATTAACATCTGTTGACACCTTTCTACCGCCCTGCGCCACTCGGGCATCGAGGACCGGCGGCACTGGGTCCGCGACCTGGACTTCGACGAAGACCGTCAGGCGTCGGGCTTCCACTCCCCGGCCGCGTCGGGCTTCCACTCGCCGGCCACCTGGCGGGTCGCGACGTTCAGCCGGTTCCAGAGGTTCTGGTTCGCGATGGCGAGCACCAGGCCGGCCAGCGCGGGCTCATCGAAGTGGCGGGCGGCCTCGGCCCAGATCTCGCCGGGGACCGGATCGGGGCGATCGGCGAGCCGGGTAACAGCCTCGGCCAGAGCCAGCGCAGCCCGCTCGGCGTCGGTGTAATACGGCGCCTCCCGCCAGCCAGCCAGCGCGAACAGGCGCTCGTCGGTCTCCCCCGCCGTCCGCTGGAAGCGCCAGGCGCCATCGAGGCACACCCCGCAGCCGTTGATCTGGCTGGCGCGCATACCGGCGAGGTGGACCGTGGAGTGCGGGACCCCGCTCTTGCCGACGGCTTCTCCCAGCGCCTGCAGGGCCTCCATTGCGCCGGCAACGCTCACCGCCGGGTTAGTGATCCTCATCTGCATCGGTGATCTACCTCCACTCTCCTGACCGGCTCGCGCCGGTAGCCCGGGTCACGGCTTCCCCGAGCCGGCCATCGGTCACGCCGGCCCAGGGGCGTCATCACATTGACACCTGACATCGAGCGAAGGTGACAGAGGGTCGGCACCGAGCGGCAGGCCGGGCCCGGCGGCCCGCAAGCATCGCCGCCGCCCCGCGCCACCACCCCGGACAGCCCCCGCCGATCACGGCGTTGCGGACAGCTCGGCGGCCAGGAAACAGCCGCGCCGGCCGGTGCGCAGCCGTTCCCCGAGTTCCAGCTGGCGCGCCTCGGCCAGCAGGTCGATGACACTGCTGGCCGTGGACACCGCGCTCGGCACCGCCCGCGCCCTGGACGACCTGTCCGAGTCCTTCACCGTCCGCCGCCAGGCCCGTGACCCGGGCCCGCTCTGTCAGCGGCCGTGAGACGTCCCGGGTAATGCGGAAGGGGGGCCTGCCCGCGGCAGGCCCCCCTTCCGTGTCGCCGTGCGCACTACCGGGGGCCTGGCTCGGTGTCCTTGAGCTGCCCGGCAAAAACCGCCCACTGACGCCGGCTGACGGTCAGCGCGGGACCGAACGGGTCCTTGGAGTCCCGCACGGCCACGATCCCGGGAAGGTTGGCAGCGACCTCGACGCAGTTATTGGCACCGCCGCTATAGCTGCTCTTGCGCCACGCCGCGTGTGAAAATTCTTCGTTCATCTCTGGTACTCCCTGACTTGCATCTCCGGATTGCCGTTTCCGATGCCGCCCCGCTACGGCCGTTTACCTCAGTGCATAACTCCTCATCATGACTCGCGAATCTTCCGGTGAAAGGGCCTTGGCCTGGAGGATGCCCCAGATCTCGTCGTACCGCCGGATCTCCTCGGGCCGTTCCAGGGTGAGCGCGCCCATGACGTTCTCGACGTTGACCATGCCAAGGTCACCCGGATCGAAGAAGGCCAGCATCTGGAATGGCCCCACCATCGCTGGATGCGCGCCAGCGCTGAACGACAGGATCTGGACCGTGACATTCGCTGGGTCCCGTTCTTTGGCCAGGTACTGGATCTGCTCGCGCATGACCTCGTTCCCGCCCGCCGGGCGCCGCAGGACGGCCTCGTTGAGAATGACGTTGACCTGCGGCGGCGGCGGGTCGGCACGGGTCAGGACTTCCTGGCGGCCCAGCCGGACCTCGACCCGCCGGTCGATCTCGGCGGCAGTCAGGCCGGGCTGCCACGCTCGCATGACCGCGCGGGCGTACGCCTCCGTCTGAAGCAGCCCGGGCACCAGCTCCGGCTCGTACGAACGGATCGTCCTGGCCTCGGTCTCGAGCCCGATGAGGGTCCCTAGCGAACGCGGGACCACATCGCTGGTAAACGACTGCCACCAGCCGCGCTCGGTAGCCCGCCGGGCCAGTTCGAGCAGCTCAGAGCGGTATGCGTGCTCCGTCACCTTGTACAGGTCAAGCAACTTTCGCAGATCGGCGGTGACGATGGCGATCTGCCGGTTCTCGATCCGTGACAGCTTGGAAACTTGCCACGCTAAGGTGCTGGCGACGTCCTCCAGTGAGAGGCCCGCCTCATGACGAAGTCTCCGCAGTTCAGCAGCGAGGCGTCGGCGCCTGATGGTCGGCGACGCAGCCATTCGAGACCCTTTCCATCAATCCATTCGGGCAAATTGCTCGCCGGAACGGGTTGCGTCTGTTGCGCAAGTAGTACCAGGATGGCATACATACCTTAACAAGGCTACCGGCGACCTGGATGTTACCCGGCATGGACCGGGGTGATGCGGCAGGGAGACCGTCATGCACGCGGGCTGGCCCGGCACAGCACCCGGGGCGGGAACTTCGGTCGTGACCGTGGCAGAAGCCGGCGGCTGGCGTGCTGCGGGCTCCGGATCCGGCGCAACCAGGCTCACGCCAGCGGCGGCCGGCCGGCAACCCGGCGTAGCCAGGGAATTTGCCCAGGGCCCGAAGCCGGTCTGCCGCCTGTTCCCGGGCTGGTACCAGCAAGTTCCATTAGCAAGGGAGTTTGCCGGGCGGTGCCTGGCCGGGCACGGGCCGCTGGCAGAGCCGACGATCCGGGATGTCCTGCTGTGCGTGACGGAACTGGCAACTAACGCCGTGGAGCACACGCGGTCGGGATTCCCGGGCGGGATCTTCGCCGTCACGGTGACCGCCACTGTCATCGGGGTACGTGCCGAGGTTATCGATCAGGGACCGGCCGGGTATGTCCGATCCCCGGCAAGCGGGCTAGCGAGTCGCGGCCATCCCGCCGGCGACGGGGGGGATGCCGGGTGCGGAGCCGGGAAACTCCCCGAGGACGGCATGGGCCTGCTGCTGGTAGCCGGCCACTGCTGGCGCCACGGCTACGAGATGACCAGGTTCGGCGGAAGAGACTGCGGGCGGAGCTGGGTCGAGTGCCTGTGGGAGGGCCCTTAACGCCGGCAGTGACCGGGTGCCGGCGGAATGGGCTCGCTCCGGGGGTGGCTAGCCCTGTCTTGAGGAAGACGCTGCGTCCGTGTCAGCTCTTACGGGCGACGCCGCCATAGATGCTCCACTTGAATGTCTGCTCCTCTTCCCTGCCGTCTGGGCGCCAGGTGGTGACCTCGACCAGGCCTGGCTCGACCAGGTCGAACCCCTCGAAGAATGCCCGGACGTCCTGCTGTTCGCGTATCAGGGCCGGGGGCGTGAGGCGCGCGCAGAACTCGTTCAACTCCCGCCGGACCTCGGGGTCATCGGCGACGATGTTGGAGGTCACCAGGTAGCTGCCCGATGGGAGGCGGTCCATCGTCCGGCGCACCAGGCCCGCCGGGTCTTCCTCATCGGGGATGCACTCGAGCATGCTGAACCACATCGCCGCGGCCGGCTCACGGAGGTCGATGAGCCGCCGGGTTTCGGGATGGCTGAAGATCGCCTCGGTGTTGCGGGCGTCCTCGCACAGGAACGCGGTGCTCTTGTCGTCTGCGAGCAGGGCCTTTTCCTGCTGGTGGGCCAGCACCACCGGGTCGATATCGACGTAGACCACGCGTACCCGGGCGTCGGGTGCGGCTTTCTTCGCGACCTGATGAACGTTGTTGCGCGTCGGCAAGCCCGACCCGTGATCGAGGAACTGCCGGATGCCGCAGTCCGCCACGAGGTAGCGGACAACGCGCTCCAGGAACCGCCGGTGGTTACGCGCTAAGCCAAAGCTCCCCGGGAACACATCCTCAAGGGCGTGAACGATCTGGCGGTCCACCTCGTAGCTGTTCTCTTCGTCGCCCAGCATGTACGCATAGCCGCGGGCGATGCTCGGGGCCGTGGTGTCGATCCGGGGAAAGTCGTCCGGCTGCATGATCTGTTCCTCCAGGGATTGCGCTCGAAGAGCCCCATGCCGGGACGGGCTACGACGATATCTCACCGTACGTTTACAGTCTGCACCGGAAATGGCCTTCGGAGCATGCAGCAGCCATTCTGCGGCTGGCGAGGGACAGCGCCCTAGCACGTCCCCGGAGGTGACCCCCCGGCGATGACGTCCAGGCAGACAGGCCGCGCCAGGCGGCCGGGCTGCGGATTCTTCCGGCTCGGCGGCCAGTTCGCGTCAGGCACTCAGCAGCGGGCGGATGGCGGCGGCCAGCGCGGCGGGGACGTCTTCCAGCAGCAGGTGCCGGCCGTCGGCGACCACGTCCCGCCCGCCGATCACGACGTTGCGGACGTCGGCGGCGGTGCCAGCGAACAGCACCGACGCCAGCACCGACGCGGCCGTGGCGCCGGCCAGCCGCGGGCTGTCGAGCGACACCGTGACCAGGTCGGCCAGTGCCCCCGGGACGATCTCCCCGGCATCCGGCCAGCCCAGGCAGGCGTGCCCGGCCATGGTCGCCGCCCGTGACAGCCCGGCGGCCCGGAAACAGCCGCGCCGGCCGGTGCGCAGCCGTTCCCCGAGTTCCAGCTGGCGCGCCTCGGCCAGCAGGTCGATGACCGCCTGACTGTCGCTGCCCAGGCTGATGGGACAGCCGGCGGCGGCCAGGTCGCCCGCCGGGCCGAGCCCGTCGCCCAAGTCGGCCTCGGTGGTCGGGCACAGGCACGCCACCGCGCCGGACTCGCCGAGCAGGGCGATGTCGCCGGCGGTGACGTGGGTGGCGTGCACCACCGTGGTGCGCGGGCCGAGCGCCCCGGCCCCGCCGAGCAGCCCGGCGGGCGTGACGCCGTAGGCGGCCAGGCAGGCCTCGTTCTCGGCGGGCTGCTCGGACAGGTGGGCGTGCAGCGGCGCGCCGCGGGAATGCGACCAGGCGACCACCGGCGGCATGGCGCCCGGCGGCACCGCCCGCACCGAGTGGATGGCCACCCCGGCCCGGGCGTGCTCGGCCAGCATCCCGTGCGGGCCGGCGCCGAGCGCGTCAACCCGCTGCGCCCACTGCTGGCCGTCGCCGTCGCCGAACCTCAGCTGGGTGCCGGCCAGCGACCGCGGGCTCCCGTCCGCCGCCAGGCCGCCGGCCAGGTAGCAGGTGTCAAGCAGCGTGATCCGCGGGCCGGCCGCGGCAGCGGCGGCGAGCAGGGCGCGCCCCATCTCGTTCGGGTCGGCGTAGCGGGCACCGCGGTGGTCGTGATGCAGGTAGTGGAACTCCCCCACGCAGGTGATCCCGGCCAGCGCCATCTCGGCGTAGACGGCCCGGGCCAGCGCCAGGTAGCTGTCCGGCTGCAGCCGGGCCGCCACCTCGTACATGCGCTCCCGCCAGGTCCAGAACGTCCCTGGCCCGGCCTGGGTGACACCCCGGAGCGCGCGGTGGAAGGCATGCGAATGGGCGTTCGCGAGCCCGGGCAGGGTCACCCCGGGCAGCCGGGCCGTCCCCGGCGGCAGGCTCGCCGGGCTGACGCCCGGCGTGACCGCGGTGAACCGCTCCCCGCTGGCCTCGATGAGCACCCCGGACTCGATGCCCGCCGGAAGCAGTGCCAGTTCCGCGTACCACCGCCGGGCCGGCCCGGGCCCTGTCACCCGCACGCCAGGTCCGCCAGCACCGCCGCCAGCGCCTCCACCCCGGCCTGGCAGTCGGCCAGGTCGGCGTGCTCGGCGGGCGAGTGCGAGACCCCGGTCGGGTTCCGGACGAACAGCATCGCCGCTGGCACCCGGGCCGCCAGTACGCCCGCGTCGTGACCGGCCCCGGTCGGCAGTTCCGGTGCCCGCACCCCGCGGGCAGCCAGCGACCGCGCCAGCGCCTCGCGCAGGCCCTGGTCGAACTCCACGTCGGGGGTGGCCGACTCCTGCGCCACCTCCACCGCGACCTGGTGGCCGGCCGCCGCCTCCCGGGCGGCCGCGATCACCTGCCCAGCCACGGCCTGCAGCAACGGCTCCTCGGGGGCGCGGGCGTCCAGCCACGCGGTTACCGTCGAGCTGACCGCGTTGACCCCGCCCGGCTCGGCGATCACCTTGCCGATGGTGGCGAGCGCGGACTGACCGGCGGCGGCCTGCCGGGCGGCCAGCACCGCCGCCGCGAACGGCAGCATCGGGTCTTTCCGGTCGGCAAGGGCGGTGGTGCCGGCGTGATCGGCGCGGCCGCTGAACCTGAGC
The DNA here is from genome assembly GCA_035642555.1 of Streptosporangiaceae bacterium. GTDB lineage: Bacteria > Actinomycetota > Actinomycetes > Streptosporangiales > Streptosporangiaceae > JAIRTY01. The sequence continues at coordinate 7,985 of DASQSC010000653.1, forward strand.
CGCCACCTGCCGTGCGGCCAGATCCGTTCCGCGATCCCGACCGGCGCGTCCAGCGCGGCCAGCCCCCGCCCCTGCTCGATGTGCAGCTCCACGTACGCGGCGATGCCCGCGAGCAGCTCGTCGTCGGGTCCCAGCCGGGCCGGGTCCTGCCCGGCCGCTGTCATCGCCTCGGCCAGCGTGACCCCGGCGCCGTCCCGCAGGCCGCGGGCAGCCTCCGGGCCGATCGCCCCGGTGAGCAGCCGGCTTCCCAGGCACGCCACGCCGAACCGGGCGCCTTCCTCCTCGCAGAACGCCGCCACCGCCAGCGGCCGCACCGGCGCCAGCCCGCGGGCGCGGAGCAGGTCGATCGCGGCGAAGCCGGACGCCACCCCGAGCGGCCCGTCAAAGGCACCGCCGTCCGGCACCGAGTCCAGGTGGCTCCCGGTGACGACGGCACCAGCGGGGCTGGGCACCCTGGCTCCGGGTGAGCCGGCGCCGGGGACGCGGGCGGTTCCGGCCGGGCCCGCCCACGCCGGGCCGCCGGGCGGGTCCCACCACGCCCAGAGATTGCCGTTGCGGTCACAGCCGGAGGCAAGTTCCCGTTCCGCTGCCGCGGCCAGGAACCAGGCACGGCAGTCAGCGTCGGCCCCGGTCCAGGCGAACCGCCGGTACCCTCCGGTGCCGGCATCACGCCCCACCGGCAGCAACCGCTCCCACAGGGCGGCGAAGCTCATCGCGGCGCGGGGCCGTCCCGCAGCGGGAGCCGGACCCCGTGCTCGCTAGCGACCTGGATCGCCTCCGGGTAGCCGGCGTCCGCGTGCCTGATCACGCCGGTGCCCGGGTCGTTGGTGAGGACCCGTTCCAGCTTCTGCGCTGCGAGCGGGGTGCCGTCGGCCACGCACACCTGGCCGGCGTGGAGGGAGCGGCCGATGCCGACGCCCCCGCCGTGGTGGACGCTCACCCAGCTCGCCCCGGAGGCGGTGTTGACCAGGGCGTTCAGGATCGGCCAGTCGGCGATCGCGTCGGAGCCGTCCGCCATGCCCTCGGTCTCGCGGTAGGGCGAGGCCACCGACCCGCAGTCCAGGTGATCACGTCCCAGCACGATCGGGGCCTTCACCTCGCCGCTGGCCACCAGCTCGTTGAAGCGCAGGCCGGCCAGGTGCCGTTCGCCGTAGCCGAGCCAGCAGATGCGGGCCGGCAGCCCCTGGAAATGGACCTTCTCCCCGGCCAGCCGGATCCACCTGGCCAGCGGCTCATTGCCGGGGAACAGGTCGAGGATGGCCCGGTCGGTGGCGGCGATGTCGGCCGGGTCGCCGGACAGGGCGGCCCACCGGAACGGGCCC